>CAIVYW010000183.1 GCA_903910205.1 uncultured Methylococcaceae bacterium
TGAAAAAATAGTACCTTGAAATGGCTGGCGACCCACTTAAGTCGGGATAGTTTGAATATATATCGTTCCCACGCAGAGCACTCTGCGTGGGGATGATCAAAGAGAGTGGAAGCACAATGCCGGTCGGGGTTTGCAACCCCGATCGAAACGTTTAGATACACCCAAACGGCGTTATATAATCAAAAGTAAGCATGTTTCTTTGGTGATCTTTTAAAGATAATGGCAATATCAAACGCTTGAGACGGGGTTATAAACCCCGTCTCGCGAGTGTTTTCGCTTAGCTTGATGCGTATGGATTGCAAACCCCATCCAGCCTGTGGACTTTAGTTAAAAGAATACTATACTACGGGTTCAAGAAGATAGGTGGAGGCATGCAACTTTGCCCCCGACTTAAAGTGAATCACTAGAAAAAAGCAGTTATCAGCCAACACGTTCGTCAATCACCTGCCCTAAGCTCGCCAGCACCGTCAAGTCACGACTACGCTGCTCAACTCGCCTAAGATAACTGGCCTGATTTTTAGTGCAAACTAAGGTATGGGGACTGCCAACGCGCAAAGTACTACAAATCACATCACTTTGGTGTCTTTGTATTGTTGCCTCAACATGCCTTCGCCTAGCTTCGACAGCTTTAAGCTGCCATTTTGGTTGGGTTGGCTCGTCCAAAAATAACTTGAATGCCTTACAATCTGAGCAAAGGCAGCTTATTTTATTATCTCGTCGCCAATCTGTAGGCGGCTCCAACGTCATCATCACTCGCACATTGATATGCGCAATCACAGCGGCCTGCAATTTCGTCACGACAGGTGTACTGCTAAGCTCGGCTTGGATGAGCAACAAGGCAGCTGCCACTAGGACATTATCAACATCATAAACCGTAGGCCAAGCCAGAAAATAAGTTAAGGCATCGTCAGCCAATGCGCTATTAATAACACTGAAGCCGGTCAAAATATCTGACACAAATTCACTACTGTTCGTTATTCTGGCGCACTGCCAAGACGGTAGCTCTGGGAAATGCAGTGGATCACCAGGTAGTACCGCAAATAAGATTTGTGCCGCTTTATTGAGATCTGTGGCATTGCAGGTTTTTGCACTCGTTAATCCCGCCAATAATGCCGCACAGGCTTCTTGAGCTTTAATGGCACTTAAGGTGAACGTTTGTTCCACGGCGCTAACGACAAAATCCCAAGGTATCAGTGTTGAACTTTTCACCAATGCGGCACTGTCGGCTTTTTGATAAAAACCATATGTAGCGATACCCTGCCAATAACGATTGATGCCATCAATGTCACCTAAACGAAACAGGCATGCTAACAATTCACCACCGGTACGGCGGTTTCGGTAGCTATAGGCATTCTCGGTATTTTCATAGAAGGTATCGCGTAACAAATAACCAACCAAGGTATGGGCGTCTTGCCAGAGACTTGACTTTGGATCTTTGCCTTGCTTTTCCCAACGTTTACAAAAGTCTTGCAACACTGGCAAGGTCTCACTTAGCCCTGCTTGACTAATAACGGCCAAATTAAAGGCTTTAGGCCATAGCACCAAAGCAGCGGCTTGATAGCTACGTTCAAAAGAGGCGCCGGCATTGCCAGTGGCTTCTTGAAACTCGATATTATCAGGTTCAATATTTTCGTAAGCCGATGTTGGGCAAAACTCATACTCGCTAAATGGTAGCTCTGGCAAAGGGGATGGTTTGCCATCCCTGCGTCGCCATTCAGAAATGCTTTCGGTGCGCTCAGTTACTTCGTCAACTTCAAAGTCTTCATCCTCCGGCTCATCATCCCAGTAATGTCCACGACGCCCATAGCTGCCCTGATATTGCGCACTGCCACTTTCTTCTACCGATACCAAGGCTAAGTGGATATCACAATCGGCTAGATCAGCCGCTGACACCAATACATCGGCCACGGCTTGATCGGTATTTTTTAGAGCATCAAAGCCTAGTTCTGCAGGCGTATAAGCATGTTCCAATAGGTAAATGAGTTTTTCTGGTATTTCGTCGTTAGGATTATCCTTGAGCGAGGCTGCCCAGTTACTTAGCAAGGCCGTCACCAAGGCTTGCTCTTGGTGGTAATCTGGTGGTTTGGGCACAGGCAATTGTTTGTCGGCGCGGAACAGATTATAGATCAGGGTAAGCCGGCAGCCTTCGGTGATTGGTAAGATTTCATGCACACAATCAGCATAAAACGCGGCATAACCCATTTCAGCCGCATCATCACGATGTAAATCTAAGGTAACCGCTTGTTGCTTATGCTTGACTA
Source organism: uncultured Methylococcaceae bacterium (assembly GCA_903910205.1). GTDB lineage: Bacteria > Pseudomonadota > Gammaproteobacteria > Methylococcales > Methylomonadaceae > Methylobacter_C. Next base: position 2,262 of record CAIVYW010000183.1, read on the forward strand.
CCAATTCGCCCCCTTGGTATTCCGAGGGCAACACAATGACTAAAGTGGCGAACATGCCGGGGATTTTTTCGGTGTCGCGATGACTGACAAAAAAACTACCTGCATCGTAGACCAGTAACTTATATAACTCTGCCTGTACGTCTCCGATAACCCCTAAGTCTTCGGCACATCGACTGACAATCGAGGCCAAATTTTTAGACCAATGTTTACCCTTGAGGGTGACCTGCTGCGCATCAATTTGCCAAGTGCGCCGCACCGTTGTGTCGATCAAGGTTTCTGAGCCACGACCATAAGGTGCTTGTTCAGCGATGGCCACTAATTGTTCTAATTGCATGGGCAACAAGGGCAAGGCAATTCTACCCACCCCTGCAACCTCCAATTGAGGTAAAAAGGCATCTTGAGTACCAGTGGCATAAAAGTCACCAGGACGTTGTACCGTTTGTAAGCTATCGAATATTTGATCAGTTATTGAGGTCATAAATTGGGTGTCTATGGTTTGGGATAGTCTTTGGGCCCGCCTCTAATGACTAGGGCTTTTAATGTGGCAAATTATAAACCAAATAATCAAAAGTGGTGGAGACTATCTAACAGTTAAATCAGAATTGAATCATACGCCTCATTTTTAAGTTTCTACTCGATGACCTTCGCTTCATCTTAGCCAAGCGGGGGCTTAGCGTTCCCCCAAAAGCATCATAAACTATAAGCTGTTCATTATGATGCCCCCCCGCATTTGCTCAAAATATTAAGAGACCTAATTATATTGAAGCTGTCAGACTAGTATAGTGTCCATTAAAAATACAGGACAAATCTGGTTTAGCTTGTATAATTAGTGCTTGCATAAAAATAACAAATTCGATGGGATAATAAGTCCTGTGCATAGATTTGAGAGGACGTAAATAATGGCTAATTTGCACGAGAAAAAATCCGAATTGGTAGTGTTGGCGGGCCTATCGCCAAATCAAGGACTGATAAAAGTTAATCGCTGGTTAATGGCAATGGTTATTTTCTTAATGACGGTCATTGTTATTGTCGGTTTCTTTTTACTACCTAGCAATGGCCTTAGTCGTTATAAAAAATCTGATGCTGCTGATATGAATCCAGTTTTGTCTGCTGAAGTGAATACTTTAAAAGGTCAATTTGTGGGTATTGTGAGCGGTTCAATTGAAAGCAAATTAAGATCCTTAGAAGAGAGCGTACGTTTAGGTACGGCTGCTAATGCCTTAGGAACCATAGAAGATATTAAAAACGACGTTAAAATTCTACGCTCTTATTCAGAACCTTTAAATAATGAGCATTTAGTGATCGGCAATGAGCAAGTGATGCGCGAGATGTCACAGTTAAAACGGCTTATTTATCTGACCTTAGGTTCATGTGCTTTAATGTTTGCCGCTTTTATGGGGATATGGCTTAAGAAACGTTATCGCTTACCTTATAAAGAAACAGTGATTCGTCATTTGGGTGAAAAATAAGGCTAGCAACTTAAATCAGGACAGTTTGAGCTCAGACGAAAGATTAATCCTAGCAGGCTAGCAACTTAAGGTGCCACAGATGCTAGGCTTAACCCTTCGTCTTTTGCCCTTTGTCTACGCTTAGGAGAACCCTGTCTAAAAGTGAACGATTAACTAAACTGTCCCGTCTTAAATTGGCAGCCTCTTTAGTTAAGCGTTGAGTAACAAAAAAGCCGCTACAACCTTCAGGTTGTAGCGGCTTTTTTTATTCCTGGTGCTTGGCTAAGCTTATTTGCTGCTAATATATTGATATAAAGCATCTACAGCTTGATCTTCTCCGTAGCCCGCTTTTTCAACAGCTTTATTTTTCATGATTTCAGCGATTGCAACCGGCATACCACCTTTGCCTTCTTTTAACATTTTTTCAAAGCTAGCTCTAGTTAAGGTACCTGCTTTGATGTTTGCACTTAATTGTGGGTTTGAAGCGATATCATGGCAAGTGCCGCAACCACGACCAAAAGCGCGTTCATAAATTTTTTGACCAATTTCCAGTTGTTCATCAGCAACTGCTGATCCGCTTAATGCGACTAAAATAAGACTTGCTGCTATAGCAAAAGATTTTTTCATAGTGACCTCATTGTTGTAAATAAAGAAAGCAAGTGCTTTCTTTGTTGGAAAAATCATTATTGATTAATAATTAAGTTGAAGAAGAATAGGTAATTTAACTTAAAAATTCAATCTTTTATTTCTGTTTGATCATATTAGTTACTGATATTTTAAGCATCAGAGTTATGACAAACTGGCGGTTATTATAACACCCGAATTCAAATAGATGAAAACGCCTAATCAATAGATTGAGTATGATACCAGCTTAATTTGTCATGTAAGGCGACGACTGTACCAATAATAATTAAAGTAGGTGGTTTGATTGATGAACTTGCAATAATCGCCGGCATAGTAGCCAAGGTACCCGTAATGACACGCTGATGACTGGTTGTGCCTTGCTGTATTAAGGCAATAGGCAAATCACTAGCACTACCATGAGCAATTAAAGACTGGCATATTTTTTCTAGCCCTACTAAACCCATATAGATAACAATAGTTTGATTAGGGACTGCCAATTGTGTCCAGTTCAAATTGATAGAATCATTTTTTAAATGACCGGTAACAAAAGTACATGACTGTGCATGATCTCTATGGGTAAGCGGAATACCCGCATACGTGGCACAACCCGATGCCGCAGTAATACCCGGCACTACTTGAAAATTAATACCTTGCTGCATCAGCGTTTCAATTTCTTCACCGCCCCGACCAAAAATAAAAGGATCGCCGCCTTTTAAGCGCACTACTCTCTTACCTGCCAACGCAAGATCTGCGAGCAAGGTATTGATAGAATCTTGAGCTAAGGTATGTTTTTGTCGCTCTTTACCGACATAAATCTTTTCTGAATCTCTACGCGCTAAATCAAGAATTTCTGGTGAAACTAAATGATCATAAACAATGACGTCTGCTTGTTGCATCAAGCGTAAAGCCCGAAAGGTTAATAAATCAGGTGCGCCTGGGCCGGCACCCACTAAATAAACTTCGCCATATTTAATCGTATCTTTTTGCTTTATTAGGTTTTGCTGTAATTGTTCTTTGGCTGCGGGCTCGTTGCCTGCGAAAATCAATTCAGCGATGGGGCCTTGAAAGACACTCTCCCAGAAAATTCTGCGTTGTGCAGGTAATTTAATATGTAATTTAACATCCGCTCTAAACTTTTCTGCCAGTTTAGCAAGTTGACCATAAGCCGGCGGAATGATGCTTTCTATTTTAGCCCTCAGTAATCTAGCTAAAACAGGGGCAGCTCCTCCAGAAGAAACCGCCGCAATGATCGGCGAACGGTCAATAATGGCAGGAAAAATAAAACTGCATAATTCAGGATTATCAACAACATTAACCAGAATATTTTGTTCATCAGCACTTTTAGCAACTAATATATTGGTTTCTTTATGATTGGTAGCCGAAACCACTAAGCGATAATGACCTAAATCAGTAGCAGCAAAGCTTTTTTGAATGAAAGTGAGCTGACAAGAGTCTTGTAGGCTTTTTACCTGGGGACCGAACTGTTCAGCAAGCACGGTTATCTTGGCATTAGCGCGTGCTAATAACTCTATTTTACGGGCCGCTATTTCACCCGCGCCGACTACCAAGCACTCTTGGTCTTTTAGTTTTACGAAAACAGGAAAATAATCCATTTTGTTTCGGTGATTCTTAGATTCATTAGGGGGTGGTATTATAAGCATTCTGACGTTAATGAGTTACTAAAAAACAATGATTGAATTTAGCCTAGAAATTGATGCTGCCGGATTGATGTGTCCTTTACCACTATTACGTCTAAAAAAAGCCTTAATGACACTAGAAAGTGGTGCTGTGGTAAAAATTATCGCAACCGACCCTGCTGCGCATTTAGATTTCGGTGTTTTTGTTAATCAATCGGGCCATCAGATCATTGATCTGACTAAACAAGATGATAGACAAACTTTTTATATTAAGAAGAAATAAGACCCGCGCACAAACTTGATTTACTTTTGTACAGCATCTGCCTTGGCTCTCTTTTTACCTTTGAAATTACTTTACTAACCTTTATAAATTATAACTATGTCTACCAACGATAACCTTGCCACTGCAAATTTTATTAGCCAGATTATTACTAATGATCTTAACGAACTCAAAAACCAAGGCAAAGTTGCTACACGCTTTCCACCCGAACCGAATGGTTATCTCCATATAGGACATGCTAAATCAATTTGTTTAAATTTTGGCATGGCGGCTGAATTCAAGGGCATTTGCAATTTGCGCTTTGATGACACTAATCCTGAAAAAGAAAGCATCGAATATATGCAATCTATAGAAAGAGATGTGCAGTGGCTGGGCTTTGAATGGGCGGGTTTGTATCATGCTTCTGATTATTTTGAACAACTGTATGGTTACGCCATACAACTTATAGAACAAGGCTTGGCTTATGTTGATAGTTTATCGGCAGAACAGATTCGTCTGTATCGAGGTACCTTAACTGAACCCGGTAAAGAAAGTCCTGACCGCAATCGTTCTATTGCCGACAACCTAGATTTATTCCAACGCATGCGTGCGGGTGAATTTGCCGATGGTCAATATGTGTTACGCGCTAAAATTGATATGGCCTCACCGAATATCAATATGCGCGATCCTGCTCTGTATAGAATCCGTCGTGTTCATCATCAACGTACCGGCGATGCTTGGTGTATTTATCCTATGTATGATTATACGCATTGCATTTCTGATGCCATCGAAGGCATTACCCATTCTTTGTGTACCTTAGAATTTGAAGATCATCGACCGCTATATGATTGGGTCTTAAATCAACTGCCTAGCCTTGCTCATCCACAACAAATAGAGTTTGCTAGATTACAATTGGAATACACCATTGTTAGCAAACGTAAGCTTAATCAACTGGTCATGGAAAAACATGTGCAGGGCTGGGATGATCCACGTATGCCGACCATTGCCGGATTACGCAGAGCTGGCTTTACGCCTAAATCTATTCGTGATTTTTGTGAGCGCATCGGTGTAACTAAGCAAAATTCATGGATAGAAATGGGCGTCTTGGAATATTGCATACGCGAAGATTTAAATGAGAATGCCCTGCGAGCCATGGCGGTTTTACAACCGTTACGGGTCGTTATCGAAAATTATCCTGATGAGCAAACAGAAGAACTTGAAGTCAGCAATCACCCGCAACGCCATGAACTAGGTAAACGTATCGTACCGTTTTCTAAAGTCATCTTGATTGAGCAGGATGATTTTGCCGAAATCCCACCACCCAAGTTCAAACGTTTAATTGACGGTGGTGAAGTTCGACTACGGGGTTCTTACGTGATTAAATGTAATGAAGTGATTAAAAATGCTGAGGGCAACATCATTGAATTACGTTGTAGCTATGATCCTGATACTCTAGGTAAAAATCCTGAAGGTCGTAAGGTCAAGGGCGTTATTCATTGGGTTTCTGAGCCGCACTCACATCCTGCTGAAATTCGTTTATATGAGCGTTTATTTAAAGTAGCCCATCCTGATAATGAAGAAAATTTTCTGGATGCTATTAACCCCGACTCATTACACATAATAAGTGATGCTCGTGTAGAAGCCAGTCTGATTAACGCACACGCTGAAACCGGCTACCAATTTGAACGTACCGGTTATTTTTGTTTAGATGCGCAAGATAGCGTAGAGGGTAAATTAGTATTTAATCGTACCGTATCCTTACGTGACGGTGGCTGGGGTAATGATTAATAAAAACTCAGTAGTGAGTCATTTAGCTTAAAATATGCGCCACTTACACTACTTAACATTGGAAAGCACATGAACCAACAAAATACCATTAACCTAGTCGAAAACTATTATGCAGCCTTTAATGGCGGCGACATGGACGCTTTTTTAGATTTACTAACCGATGATGTTATTCATGACATCAATCAGGGTAAACGTGAGGTTGGTAAAGCCGCTTTTACTCAATTCATGGCCTGCATGAACTTTAATTATAAAGAACAATTAGTCGATATGGTGGTGATGGCCAGTGCTGATGGACGGCGTGCCGCAGCAGAATTTATCGTATTGGGTGAATATCTTAAAACTGACGAGGGCTTACCTGCTGCGAACGGACAAAAATATAAGCTACCTGCGGGTGCTTTTTTTGAAATTCGTGACAATAAAGTGGCGCGTATTACTAATTACTACAACTTAGAAGACTGGATAGCCCAGGTGAGTCGTTAAACACGAACGTTTAAGGGGATTTTGTATGTCGGGTTACGCTAGCTAACCCGACATACGCAACTTATTTAATGCGAGTGATCTTGGCTATGTGTATGCTCATGCATAGGCTCAACTATTGATTCTACAAGTTGATGGTCATCTGCGTGCTGATGATCATGAGCGCTTACCGTAATCGGCACTGCTTTAACAGCCACTCCATACCGATACACCATCAATCCGCCCAAATCTGCACCGAACACCATAAGTACACATAAAAGCGCTGATAGGGTCAGAAACACGCCATTAACATAACCTTGAAATAAGCCTTTATGCTTCAAGCGCCACGCTGATAACGCAGTCGCCAAACTAAGAATAGCCATTCCTAAATCTTCATGCTTTTCCATAATCGCATGGACGTTTTCTCCGTGCGCCACGGTATCTGCGGCCATAAATCCAGCGATAACAGTAAATACGGCAGCAAGAGTCCCTATATAAAGAAAAGCACTGGCAACGCCACGCCATTGCTGTTTTTTAGCCCATGTACCGATTAGATCTAACACAAAAAAAACAGATAATAAGGCTATAGGAAAATGTACCAGTAAGGGATGGATATTTTCCATACTAGCGATCCCCGGCATCAGTATTGAAAAAATCTCGCCAGAACCTAGAATGGAGATATTATCAAAAATAGCCAGTACATCACCTAGGCTTTCTGCTGGACCGCCGCCGTGGTCAGCGTTACCATGAATCTGGAAAGATAATGAGTTAATCATCGTTATTATTTATGAGTTGTAAAATTGAATAATTTACCCGATATTCGGGCAATTGCAACTGCACATGCTATAGAAGTATAAATTACAACAGTACAAGGCGTTCCAACTTAATCGTATCGCTATAACTTCAGTCCGGTTTATTTAGTTTAGCAGCAACATCATGTTGATATGGATTGCCAGCATTCAGCTCCATGAACATAGTGTTTACACGCTTTCCTTGACGCTTGGGTTTAGACAATCCCTGCCGAAACGACAAACATTTTTACATTATGAAATATCTTGCTACTCAGGAGATTTCTGAGTGATGGTTACCAAACTAAGACTGGAAAACATTGCGACTACCCCCAAAAAGCTTATACTAATCATCAATATTCGTTTTTTATGTTCTGCGCAAGCAGCAAATACTCAAGATTCATGCAGCTAAACACCCTAGATACCTCACCTTCCTTTTCCAGCCTTTTACTAGCGGAGCCTTTGCTTAGAGCTATTAATAAAATGGGTTTTTTGTACCCTACCCCCGTACAGCAACAGGCTATTCCGCCCGCATTAGAATACAAAGACTTATTAGTCAGTGCTGAAACTGGCAGCGGAAAAACCGCCGCATTTTTATTACCTGCACTGCATCATTTGCTGACCATACCAACTAAAAAGTATGGTACTCGCGTACTAGTACTGGCTCCTACGCGTGAATTAGCCCAACAAATTTTCTTGCAATGCCAGCAGTTAATTGAATTTACTGAGCTAAAGACAGGCATTATTACCGGCGGTGATGATTTTAGATTGCAGCAAAATATGCTGCGAAGAAACACCGAAATTGTTATTGCCACACCCGGTCGACTGCTGGAACTCATGGAGCAGGATGCTCATGACTTTACCAATCTTGATGTACTCATCCTAGACGAAGCAGATCGTATGCTGGATATGGGCTTTAGTGAAGATGTATTGACCATTATTAATACTTGTAATACCCAGAAACAGACTTTGTTGTTTTCTGCTACCTTAAGCCATTCTGGTGTAATCAAAATGGCCAATAAGGTACTGACAAATTATGGGACTATTGTTTTAAACACCTTGCAAGATGGTCATCGTAACATTGAGCAACAAATTGTCCTTGCTGATGATAGTGATCATAAACAAAAGCTGTTAGCGTGGCTGTTACTTAATGAAAGTTATGATAAAGCCCTGGTATTTACTAATACTCGACTTAATGCTGATGCGTTAAGAGGGCCATTACGCGGACAAAAGCTTCGTGTCGGTGTACTGCATGGTGAAATGGATCAAAAAGATCGAAACCGCATGATGGAACTCTATCGTGAGGGCTCGGTAAATATTATGATTGCAACCGATCTTGCCGCGCGAGGCTTAGACATTAAAGGTATTAATTTAGTTATTAATTTTGACGTCCCTAGAAACGGCATCAATTATATCCATCGAATAGGCCGTACCGGTCGCGTTGATGAATTAGGCTTAGCCATTACATTGGTAAAGCATACTGAATGGAATCTAATGTCAGGTATCGAACGCTTTTTAAAACAGAAGTTCACCCGCAGAAACATTAAAGAACTACAAGGTAGTTATAAAGGCCCTAAAAAAACCAAGGGCTCTGGGAAGTCAGTCGGCAGCAAGACTAAAATAGAACCTAAAAAAGTGGCTGCTGAAAAAGTTAAAGTTCGCCACCGAGACGCTAAAAATGTTGGCAAACGCCGTGCGCCAACTCAGAAACCCTTAGCAACTGAACAAGTTACCAGCCAAGAGACTGAATCTTAACCATTTAACGTATCACTCTAGCATTATTAGCCATGGATAAATCATTATTTAAGACTACGGACTTTTTTAAATCGGCCTGTTATTTCGAGGCCGCTTTGATTTTAGTAGCTATTGTATTGGGACAGATTGCTGATATAAATCCATTTGCTAATATTGTGTTTTCAGAATCAGCCCTATCCTACGGCGTATTAGGCACGATTCCTTTGTTTCTAATGTTTTTAGGAATGGAGCAATTTCAGGCTAAATCCGTCAGTCATATTAGAAAACTGTTACTCAATACCTTAGGCCCTGGATTACATCAATACCACTGGACTGACTTATTTTTATTAGCAGCGCTTGCAGGCGTTTCAGAAGAACTGGTGTTTAGAGGCGTGATCCAACCGTGGATAGAAAACTCTTGGGGTTTAGCCACAGGCTTAATAGTCAGTAACATTCTTTTCGGATTAGTTCATGCTGTCACGCCGCTTTATGCGGTCTTAGCGGCTTTAGTTGGTATTTATCTTGGCTTGTCATTAGATTATGGTGGCGAAAGAAATTTATTAACGCCTATTATTATTCATAGCTTTTATGACCTACTCGCCTTTGTCGCTTTAATGCGAGTTTATCGCGCTAGTTTAAATAGTTCTAACATAAACTAGCCGTACCTGAGCCAGATATTTCTCAATATACAACATAGGTAAAACCAATGATTCCAATTAGAGATACAGCGCCGTGTTACTCCAAACCTTTAGTGACTTGGTCAATAATGGCTATTTGCATAATTATCTTTATAGTTATGAACTTAATACCCGATCAAAATGCTGTAGACATACTGAATCACTACGGCATGATACCGCTTCGTTATACGACTCAGATTCCTGACTTACCCTTTGATGGCTATTTATCTTTCATTAGCAATTTATTCTTACATGCGACCTGGATACATCTACTTTTTAATATGTGGTTTTTATGGATTTTTGCCGACAATGTCGAAGACAGGATGGGACGAATTCCTTTTTTACTGTTTTATTTAAGCTGTGGTGCTTTTGCCACCGCCTTACAATGCTATTTTGATCAAATGCTTGCTATTCCAGTGATTGGCGCTTCTGGAGCTATCGCTGGTGTCTTGGCTGCTTATTTTTTCTTATATCCCTATGAACGCGTTATTGTATTTTTCCCACCTTTATTAATTCCTGTTCCAGCCATCACTTTTTTAGGCTTATGGGTTTTATTACAGCTATATAAGGCGACAACTGCGATTGTTTTTACAAATACTCCTGTAGATGTAGCGTGGTGGGCGCATATAGGTGGCTTTATAGCCGGCTCATTTTTGTATCGTTTTTTCTTAACTAAGAAGAAACTTGACCTAGCTTAAGTGCTTTCAGGTATAATTTTGGTTCAAAATGTCGGGTCTTTAGATTAGAAATCATGATTTTCATTGACTATCTACTCACTAACAAAGCCCATTAAAGCTATTAGGATATATAAGGTTATATGAAAAAAGTTAATGTTGCATTAGTAAGACTTCTTCAATTTGTTGTTTTGGTACAGTTTACGTTTATAGTCATTGTCTATTTTGGTGCTATGGTTTTATTACCACTAGATGCAATTGCATTACTCATCAAGCTAATGGCAGTAGTCGGTCTTCATGGTTTTATTGGCGCATTGATTTCCATACCAGCAGTCGGTTACCTATGCTTCATCGTTTATAAAACACCTAACCTTTGCAAAATGATTGTTGATAATGGCATCGAGCTTGTTAAGACAGGAAAAGCTAAGGTTGAAGGCTTTAATGAAATCATCGAATCAGTAAAAGCTTAAGGTAAGACGCAATAATAAACCCACCACTATTTATAGGATGTGCTGAACGGCAGTGAAGCGCATCACCATGATAGAGAGCGATGCGCTTCACTATCGTTTTGCACATCCTATAGGGGGTATTTTATTTTTTGCGAGTTACCTAAGCTCTTACTGGCACTCACAGAGCTACCATTTGCAAAACATATTGCTACCGATTTATTGGTAAAATCAGAACAATCATTGCGCACAAAAACCTTGGTCATATCTGACTCCCCCCCTTTAAAAAAAAGGGGAGGATTAAATAATTACATCTGATTGATTTAGCCGCATTCGTTTCAACTAAGCAGTCATTGAAACGAATGACTCCAAGCTAATCATCGCGTGTACTACGCAACAATATTTTCCCTGAAAGGTTAACATTCCCATACACTGCGGCGACAGTCTATTGACTGAATTTGCATCATCTTGCTGCACACACTTTATTAATTCAAAATACTCAAGAGATCTTTATGGCACTTTATTGTGGAATCGTCGGTTTACCCAATGTTGGTAAATCAACCCTGTTTAATGCATTAACCAAAGCTAAAATTGCCGCTGAAAATTACCCCTTCTGCACCATTGATCCCAACGTTGGCGTTGTGCCTGTGCCTGACCCTAGAATGGACAAGCTAGCTGAAATTGTTAAACCTGAACGGATATTACCCACGACTATTGAATTTGTTGATATTGCGGGCTTAGTTGCGGGAGCATCTAAAGGTGAAGGTTTAGGTAATAAATTTTTAGCTAACATCCGTGAAAATGATGCCATAGCGCATGTTGTTCGCTGTTTCGATGATGACAACGTTGTCCACGTAGCCGGAAAAGTAGATCCGCTTTCAGATATCGAAGTCATTAACACCGAACTGGCACTGGCTGATATGGCTTCGGTTGAAAAAGCCTTACTTAAAGCCACTAAAATAGCCAGAACTGGCAATAAAGATGAATTGGCTAAAAAATTAGTACTTGAGCGTGTCTACAGCCAACTAGATGCTGGCGAACCTGCACGTAATTTAACGCTCACTGATGATGAGAAAGCCTTACTTAAAGATCTTTGCTTAATAACACTTAAGCCCACTATGTATATCGCTAATGTGCAAGATGATGGTTTTGAAAACAATCCGTTGCTCGATAAAGTAAAAGCATTTGCAGATAAAGAAGGCGCCACCGTAGTCACTATTTGCGCAGCCATAGAGGCTGAAATTGCACAACTCGATGACGAAGAAAAGAAAGAATTTTTAGATGATCTAGGTTTAGAAGAGCCAGGGCTAAATCGGGTCGTCAGAGCCGGCTATGCCCTATTAAATCTGGCCACCTACTTTACCGCTGGCGTTAAAGAAGTCAGGGCGTGGACTATCCCTGTGGGCGCATCAGCTCCGCAAGCGGCTGGCGTTATCCACAGTGATTTTGAAAAAGGCTTTATTCGCGCCGAAGTTATTTCTTATCAAGACTTTATTACCTACAAAGGTGAACAAGGCGCTAAAGATGCTGGAAAATGGCGTCTTGAAGGTAAAGATTACATCGTTAAAGATGGTGATGTAGTACATTTTAGATTCAATGTTTGACAAAATGGGGGGAGGTATTTATAATCCTCAGTCTTTGCACAAGCCAGTTAAAATGGCGATATAGCTCAGTTGGTTAGAGCACGGGATTCATAACCCCGGGGTCGGTGGTTCAAATCCACCTATCGCCACCATAAAAATTAAGCCCTTAGGTGAAAACCAAGGGCTTTTTTATTGCCTGAAATTCAGTTCACCCCCTCTAGCTCCGCTTTTTTTAAAGCGAAGGGAACTGAATGCTTAGGTAACTCGCAAAAAATAAAATACCCCTATAGGATGTGCTGAACGATAGTGAAGCGCATCGCTCTATCGTGGTGATGCGCTTCACGGCCGTTCAGCACATCCTATAAAAGTGGGAGGTTTATTATTGCGTCTTACCTTACTCACAATGAACCGCAACATTAGCATATTCAAGCAGATATGCTTTAAGACAAGCACCTAAATCATGCAACTCACAGAAACAGACAATCAACGCTTTTTCGATGAAAGAAAACTACGGGAAAAAAGGTGTGCAGGCTGGTTAAAAGAGCAGAGTAAATCTGTTCGTAAACCTGTTCTGTTAGCCGCTATTGCTGGCATTACTAATGGTCTGGCCATCATTGCACAATCAGCATTGCTGGCCTACATCCTGCAAGCACTGATCATCGACAAACTGCAATGGCTGGTTTTAATGCCTTATTTTTTGTGGCTGGCTGCAATTTTTGTTCTGCGTAGTGTCTGTGTCTATTTTCATCAAAGCTGCGGCTTCGAAGCAAGTGCTAACGTTAGAGCATCGGTAAGACAACAATTAATCGATAAGTTTGCATCCTTAGGCCCTACAGCTATCAAACAGCGACATAGCGGCGAGTTAATCGCTATTACCTTAGAACAGGTCGATGCGCTAGAAAACTATTTTTCTCGGTATCTAGCTCAGCATACGATAGTTGGCGTACTGCCGATCATCATGATTGCTGTGGTCATGCCCGTCAATTGGATTGTAGGTTTAATATTTTTGCTGACAGGGCCTTTAGTACCTGTTTTTATGGCCTTAGTCGGCATGGGGGCGGCTTCTGCCAATCGCAACCAGTTTTTGGCGATGACACGAATGAGTGGTTATTTCCTAGATCGCATGCAGGGGCTAGCAACCCTGAAACTATTTGGCCAAGCCTATCATGAATTAACTAACATCAATCACATCGCAGAGGGTTTTCGGGAGAAAACTATGGCGGTATTACGTATTGCTTTTCTATCTTCGGCCATACTGGAGTTCTTTAGTGCAGTCGCCGTTGCGTTGGTTGCTGTTTATGTAGGCTTGGGCCTATTAGGGCAGATTCATTTTGGCCCGGCCCAACAAATCAGCTTAAGCGAGGCTTTGTTTGTGTTGCTGCTAGCCCCTGAATTTTTTATGCCGCTCAGGCAACTGGCTATCTTTTACCATGATAAAGCCGCCGCCTTGGGTGCGGCTGATGCCATCCTCACCATTCTGGAACAGGACACAGAATTAGTAATTGCCAATAATCATGGTCACGAAGAGCCATCATCAATCATCAATAATGTGCTTAATACCTTAGATGCTCTCGACAACAAAAGCAGCCTTATCGAGTTTAAGAATACAAGTAAATCTTATGGCCAGCGCCAGGTTTTAACCGACATTAATCTACGCATTAGCGCCGGAGAAAAAATTGCTCTGGTCGGTGAATCTGGCGCTGGAAAAACAACGCTATTAAATCTTCTGTTAGGTTTTGAAGCAGCCACAGAGGGCTTGGTTTTGCTTGAGGGACAATCAGTTACTCGCGAACAGGCTACCCAAACGCTGGCTTGGGCAGGACAAAGTGCTTATATTTTCCATGGCAGCATTAGAGACAATATTGCTCTGGCCAATCCAGATGCCTGTGATCAAAGCATTATTGCTGCTGCAACGGCTGCTGGCGTAACGGAGTTCAGTACTCAATTAGCGGAAGGCTTGCTCACTCAAATAGGTGAACGCGGCTATGGCTTATCAGGTGGACAAATACAACGTATCGCTTTAGCTAGAGCTTTTTTAAAAAATGCCGAGATTATAGTGCTGGATGAACCGACAGCCAATTTAGATACGGCCAATAAAAAGCGGTTACTAGACCTCATCGATTTATTATTTAAGGATAAGACCCTGATTATTGCCAGTCATGATAATGAAGTCATCAAACGTATGGATAGAAAAATCCTTATACAGCAAGGACGGCTAGTACCATGAGAGATCTTTGGTTTTTTCTGAAATTATTCAAGCCACACCGCGTGTGGTTATGCACTGGAATCCTACTATCACTACTAACAGCCTTTGCCTCTATCTCGCTATTAACACTGTCAGGTTGGTTTATTAGTTCTTCCGCATTAGCTGGTACGGCTATTAGCTTTAACTTTATGTTACCAGCGGCGCAAATACGCGCCCTGGCTATTACTCGTACAGTGGGACGCTATGGTGAACGACTACTGACCCATGAAGCCACTTTTCGGGTATTAGCAAGCTTACGCAGTTGGTTTTTCTTACAACTGATTCCTTTAGTACCCGGGCGTTTAGCGGCATTACGTAGTGGTGATTTATTATCTAATATGATTTCAGATATCGACGCGTTGGATGCCTTGTATCTGCGCCTGCTAGCACCAGCTATCGTTGCAACACTGGGCGTAATCGCTGTTGTCAGCTTTTTATATCTTTATTCCCCGTTAATCAGCTTAACCACCGGCACTATGCTGTTATTGGCCGCCATAGCAACGCCTTGGCTTTTTAAGCGCTTAGGTCTAGCTGGTGCAGAGGCCATCGTTGCGCTGGCAGCCAGCTTTAGAGTTCGACAAATTGATATGATACAAGGCTTAGCTGATCTATTGGCCAATCAGGCTTACAGCCGCTTTAGTGGCTTATTAATAAACTTATCTGAGTTGATGATTAATACACAGCGCCAAAATAATCGTTTAACGGCAATGTCTTCGGCACTTACTTTATTATTATCACAAATCACGTTACTAACCGCCTTAGTGCTTGCTGCTATTTCTTTTCAAGATGGTTTGTTATCAGGCGCAGAATTAGCCCTGATTATTTTTTGTGTCATGGCGGCTTTTGAGTTAGTCACGCCCTTACCGCAAGCGATGCAAATGCTGGCTAAAACCCAAAAAGCAGCGAGCCGGATTAGACACGTTGCCGAACTTCCGCCGACTGTTATCCAGCCCAAACAGGGATTAGCCATCGCCAACAGCTATGAGTTGCAACTCAATGACGTGAGCTTTCGGTATGTAGACCATCATGACTGGGTGTTAAAGAACATCACCCTAACTATTCCACAAGGGACTAAATTGGCAATTATCGGCGCCAGCGGCTCAGGTAAAACTAGCTTGTTGCAGTTATTAATGCGCTATTTCGATCCCGAACATGGTGATATTTTATTAAGTGGTCAAAATCTTAGGAAATTCAATAGCGATGACTTATTACTCAATTTTGGTCTGTTGTCGCAACGCAGTCAGCTATTTGCTGCAACCATTAAAGAAAACCTATTAATCGCTAAACCCAAGGCAACCATGACTGAACTGAATGCCGCTATTAAAGCCGCAGGTCTTGAAAAACTCATCAGCTATTTACCCGAAGGCATGGACACTTGGGTAGGCGAAAGTGGCTTGAAATTATCGGGAGGTGAAGCTCGGCGTATAGCCTTGGCAAGGCTATACCTTAAAGATGCCCCCGTGTTGATATTAGATGAACCTACCGAAGGTCTAGACGCTGATACCGAACAAGAGATATTTAACGCATTAGCGAAGTTTGCTGTTAATAAAACACTGATTATGGTGACACACAGAGAATCAGGCTTGAGCTTGGTTGATGTCATCTACCGTATGGAACTGGGTGTTTTAACTGAGATGGCGGCAAGTTGAGCTAACGGCTTTATCGTTAACCCAACATTGAATGCCTAATAAGGTTGGCTTGCGAAAAGCACACAAGATTAATTATCTTTAGTGCCCAAATCATCCGGACAACCAAACGATTTGGCGGTATAAGATAGCAGCCAAATAGACACGCTGAGTATGGCAATAGCAAAAGTTATCGTTATCAGTAAATAGAGATGGAAATTATCTGCTACTTTTTGAACATCAATAACCAAATGACGAGATAGTGCAGTGATGGCAATATAAATGACAAACTGCACTGGCAAGCGATGGGTTTTAAAATACGTACTGACCATTGCACCTAGTTCAAGATATATAAACAATAACAATATATCTTCAAGCGTTGCATGCCCTGATTTCATCATAGCCATGTAGTCATAAATAGCTGTCCAAACGATAGCTGAACCGATACCAAATAGAGCAAGGTAATGAAAGCCATCAATTAATTTATTGCCTATTTTCTGAATCATGAGGACCTTTAAACGGTATGTAGCTTGTTGCAAACCAGTTGTAGTAAGCTCTCCACTTCCTTAGACACGGTAGTAAAAGCGCTATCATTAATAGGATATTGAGCCACCAATACTGCCACCTCTACGGCTAGATTTTTGGGCGCTTTTACTTTATTAAAAATGTCCTGTTTAAATCGTGAGGCCGTCTGTTCAGCTGTTTTTACTGGCAAACCGGGCATGGCTATCAAAATGGTTTGTTTATCCATACGCGCGATGATATCAACACCGGCCCTGACCTCCTCTTTTAAATAATCAGCAACATTACGCAAGGTTGTATCGACTTCGTAATCCAAAAACTCATTTTGCTCACTAAAGTCTGTTAGATTGATAGTCAGAATAGAAAAGGGAAAACCATTGAGCCTAGAGTTATCCACTTTTTCTTTTAAGCGCCCTATCATCGAGTCTTTAGTCATCAACTGCGTCAAGGGGTCTAAAGAGATATGTTCTTTGTCCCAAGCTTCTTGAGCTTCTAAGCGCAGCACATTGATAATACCTAATGAACACGCTAGCAATAAACCTAATATCCATGTGAAATACCACATAACCGTCTCCTAATAAGCACTATGATCGTTGTTGTGTATATGTTCTTGTGTGATTTTGCCGCGCAATACCCGAAATACCCAACTGGTGTAAATGATAACGATGGGTAAAAACACCACAGTAACCCAGAACATGATTTTTAAAGTCATCATACTGGAACTAGCATCCCATACCGTCAAAGAGCTGTTCATTACCGAGCTTGAAGGTATTAAAAAAGGGAATAGTGAGACACCAGCCGTTAAAATAACAGTAGCCAATGTTAACGAACTGCTTATGAAGGCCAAGCCTGGACGTTCAATTTTTGATAGCAGCACAGTTGCCGAGCCCGCTATAAAAGCCAAGGTTGGAACTGTCCATAACACCGGACAATGTGCATAATTAGCTAACCATAAGCCCAAGCCTTTAGTGACTATTTTGGTTAAGGGATTAGAGGCCGCATTAGGAAGTATTTCAGAGGTAATTTGATAGCCATCAATATAGGCAATCCAGATACCCGCCAAAGCAAACAAAACCATAGTGACTAAAGCAAAAACCGTTACCATTTTTTTGCAACGTAGATTAATGGCATCGACTGTCTTCATTTGTAAAAAGACCGCTCCGTGCATAATCAGCATGCTTACGCTAAGTAATCCTGCCAGTAAAGAAAAAGGATTTAATAGCGCCCAGAATGAACCGGTGTAAAAACTACGCATATCCTCATCAAAATAAAACGGCACTCCTTTTAATAAATTACCGAAGGCGACGCCGAAAATTAAAGCCGGAACAAAGCCCCCTACAAACAAGGCTATATCCCAATTACTACGCCAGCGTTGGCTAGGTAATTTACTGCGATAATCAAAACCTATAGGCCGCATAAATAAGGCAAATAAGGTTAATAACAAGGCAAAGTAAAATCCTGAGAATGCCACCGAATAAGCCATAGGCCACGCAGCAAATAACGCGCCACCGGCCGTTACAAACCAAACCTGATTACCTTCCCAGGTCGCGCCTACGGAATTTATAATCACTCGGCGCTCGGTATCATTTTTACCTAAAAAAGGTAACAAAATGGCGACCCCTAGATCAAAGCCACCCGTAATAGCAAAACCAATCAATAATGCACCTAACAAGGCCCACCAAATCAATCGCAACGTTTCATAATCAAATATCATCATGCAGCTCCTGTAGCAATTTCAAAATGATAGCGGCCTTTGTGCAAGCTGCTAGGCCCTAATTTAATAAACTTAAGCATCAAGAACATTTCGATAATCAGAAAGACCGTATATAAACCCAAATACCCAGCCAAACTTAGATACAAATCAAGTTCGGTTAACGAGGACGCGCTTAAAAAAGTCGGTAACACTTCGGCAATAGTCCAGGGCTGGCGACCAAACTCGGCAACAAACCAACCGGTTTCGCAGGCTATCCAAGGCAGAGGCAGCGTATAAAGACTGAGTTTTAATAACCAGGTTTGCCGGCATCGTCTTATCGAACTGGCAATAACCGCAAAAACAAACACGGCTAACATAATAAACCCACAGGCGACCATAGCTCGAAATGTCCAGAATAACGGCACGACTCTGGGTAGAGAATATTGTGCTGCCAACTCTATTTGCTGATCAGTCGCATCAACCACCGTTTCCGTATATCGTTTAAGCAACAGACCATATCCTAAATCTGTTTTGTAGCGGTTAAACTCAGCTAAGGTTGCCTCATCTCTTTTACCTTGCCTTAGCTCATGTAACAGCGCATAAGCTTTCATACCATTACGTACTCGCAAACGATTTTTTTCTAATATTTCGGTTAAACCGGTAATCGGCTCATCAACAGAGCGCGTCCCTATTAAGCCCAGCACCCACGGAATTTTTACGGCATAACGGGTTTCCATGCTGTCTTGATCAGGAATGCCGATAGCGGTAAAAGAGGCTGGCGCAGCTTCGGTATGCCATTCGGCTTCAATGGCGGCAAGCTTGGCTTTTTGTACCTCGCCATCGGTATAACCACTTTCATCACCCAGAACGATGACCGACAAGATAGCGGCTAAACCGAAACCAGCGGCAATGGTATAAGAACGCTGGGCAAAAGCAGCATCCCGTCCTTTCAACATGTAATAAGCACTGATCGCCAACACAAAAGCAGATGCCGTGGTGTAACCTGCGGCAACGGTATGTACAAATTTAACCTGAGCGGCTGGGTTAAATAACAAGGATGAAAAGCTGGTGATTTCCATACGCATGGTTTCATAATTAAAATCTGCTCCAACTGGATTTTGCATCCAGCCATTGGCCACCAAAATCCATAAAGCCGATAAATTAGAACCTAGGGCAACTAACCAAGTAATCAGTAAATGCTGGCCTTTACCTAGCTTATCCCAGCCGAAGAAAAATAAGCCGACAAACGTAGATTCAAGAAAGAAAGCCATTAAGCCCTCAATGGCTAAAGGCGCACCAAAGACATCGCCGACATAATGTGAAAAATAAGACCAGTTCATGCCGAACTCAAATTCCATAGTCAAGCCCGTAGTGACACCGAGCGCAAAATTGATACCAAATAATTTCCCCCAAAACTGGGTCATATCTTTATAAATTTCTTTACCAGTCATCACATAGGTGGATTCCATAATCGCTAATAAAAACGACAAACCTAATGTTAACGGCACAAACAAAAAATGATACAACGATGTAGCAGCGAACTGCCAACGCGATAAATCAACCACACCTTCAGCAATCATAAAACCTCCGATTAATTATAAACATTGTTTTTTGGCTCTCAGGCCATATAGCCCAGTTCATTAACAGCGTCTTCAGTACGAAAAAACACTTTACCGGGTTTTAATTGTTGACTACCAACTTAAAGCGCAACGTAATCATTTAGCCTTTTTTTTCAAAGGCAGATGTGAATAGTTACCGCCGACAGATGCTAGGCTTAAGGTGACAGTCGAAATCCAGATGCGGCAACAAGCTTAGTGATGCCAGCACCACCATCAAATTGCCAGATACGGATCATGTGCTTGATCTTCACCAAGCGAATAATAGAAACTAGAATAATCACCGCCAAGGCAGACTTTGGTCTGTTGGTGATCCACTGGGCAAAAACATTACCGATAAACAAAAATCGCCGCTGCAATCCACATAGTGGTAGGTCAGGCATGCTATTTATGCCCGACATTCATAGTCTAAAAATGTCGGGCAACGAAAGCGCTTGCAAGATCTACAGAGCTACAACCGATGATTAATCTTCTTTTACAAAACGTTTGACATAGCTTTCTGAGTGCGGAATATCTATACGATATCCTTTAATCATTAAATGCCAGTACATCCAAGGAAAGCCTATTTTTTTGCCTATCCACCAAATGAACAGATTTTTTCTAGGATCCAATAAGGGAAATGAAGGCGTGACTTTGCCACCATAAGCAAACTCGGCCAGCATGACCGTACTGAGTGAAGTGGTTAACGGACATGAACCATAACCATCATATTTTTCAGCTAGCGGCTGGTGGTTGATCAAATGAAGAATGTTATCAACGAGTATTGGTACTTGTTTACGAACAGCCGCAGCAGTTTTGGCGTTCGGTGTTGAAGTTGCGTCGCCTAATCCGAAGATATTGGCAAATTTATGATGTTGCAAGGTTTTGTCATTAACATCCACCCAGCCTGCAGAATTAGCTAACGGGCTATTTTTAATAAAATCGGGGGCGCTTTGTGGGGGTGTCACATGAATCATATCGAAGGCTTTAGTCACCCGTTGCTTGTTACCCTCGCTATCTGTCATTTCAAAGGTAGCCGTTTTAGCAGGGCCGTCTATAGCAACTAGATTATGGCTAAAATTAGTTTTAATACCATAACCTGTCACCACTTTATGCAGGGCTTTGGCAAAAAAAGGAATACCAAATAACACGGGGCCAGCATTACAAAATTCGATATTCATTTTATCTAAGATACGCTTCTTACGGAATCTATCCGCAGCCAGATACATGATTTTTTGCGGCGCACCGGCACATTTAATCGGCATAGGCGGTTGGGTAAATAAGGCGGTACCTGATTGCAGATTTCTTATACATTCCCACGTATATTCAACGGTATCGGCAGAATAATTACTACAAACATTGTTTTTACCTATCGTGTCTTTTAAGCCTTCGATTTTATCCCAATCTAATTGTAAGCCAGGGCAAACCACTAGATAGTCATAACTCAGTATCTCACCATTACGCAAGGTAATCGTATTGTCTTCGGGTTGAAAAGTCTCGGCATAGTCTTTAATCCATTTCACGCTAGCATGAATTAAATCGGCTTCATTGCGAGTGGTTTCTTTCATGGTATAAGCACCACCGCCGATAATAGTAAAACCGGGTTGGTAATAATGCTTTTCTGAAGGCTCGATCAGAGCAATATCAATTTTTGCATTGACACGTCGCATATTATTAGCAACGGAAACGCCTGCTGCGCCGCCGCCGACAATGAGTAAAGTGTGGTGTTGGGTAGTCATAATTTTCTCTTATTTATTTTATTTATGGAAGATGCATCCATCTTCTCTTTATTAGGAGATACTTGTTCTTTTAGATAAGACGCAATAATAAATCCCCCACTTTTATAGGATGCGCTTCACTATCGTTCAGCACATCCTATTGGGGGTATTTTATTTTTTGCGAGTTACCTTATAGTTACATCGTTCCCACGCTCCGCGTAGGAA
>CAIVYW010000184.1 GCA_903910205.1 uncultured Methylococcaceae bacterium
CTCTGCTAATTGCCTTACTGTTTGATCACTCATTGATTACCCCTTACCTACTCGCTATCTGCCTCGACAAACCAAGGCTCACGCGCCTTCATGATTAACTTTGCCGCCCGATCTTCATTCATACTCGAAAAATTCAACAAGTCATCAACAGATTGCTCTGCCAAATCATCCATTGTAATAATACCCTGACTTGCTAATTCATGAGCCAGATCAGTGTCCATACCTTCCATGTCCAGCAAATCCTGCGCAGGCTTCGCTGATTCTATCTTTTCTTCAAAAGCAATGGCGTTTATCAATAAAGCATCTTTAGCTCTACCTCTTAGCTCATTAACCAAATCTTCATCAAAACCTTCTATTTCAAGCATTTCACTGGCTGGAATGTAGGCTATTTCCTCAACACTAATAAAACCTTCTTCAGCTAATATCAAGGCGATGTCTTCATCAACGTCCAGCTGATCGATAAACAACTGTTTAATTTTACCCACTTCAGCTTCTGCATTTAACTCTGCTTTAGAAGCATCAAGAACATTCAGCTCCCATCCTGTCAATTGACTAGCCAATCTTACATTTTGACCACCGCGACCGATGGCTTGAGATAAATTATCTGAACTTACCGCCAAATCCATACTATGCTTGTCTTCATCAACAACAATTGATTGAATTTCAGCGGGTGACATAGCATTAATGACATATTGAGCTTCACTGGGATTCCAAAGAATAATATCAACACGCTCTCCGGCCAATTCATTGGTCACCGATTGAACTCTTGACCCTCTCATACCCACGCATGCTCCAACTGGATCTAAACGTGGATCATTGCTCTTGACGGCTAATTTAGCTCTGGAACCTGGGTCTCTAGCAGCACCAATCACAGAAATTAATCCTTCACCCACTTCTGGCACTTCTAAACGAAATAAAGCGATCAGAAGTTCAGGAGCTGTGCGACTCACAAATAATTGCGGGCCACGCGACTCTAATCGTACATCTTTTAAATAACCTCTAATACGATCACCAATGCGAACTGGTTCCCGCGGAATCATGTCTTCTTTAGCAATATAAGCTTCGGCATGTCCACCTAAATCCATATAGACACTGCCTTTTTCAATACGCTTAACTATACCTGTAATCAGCTCACCTATACGACTTTTATAAGCGTCAACTATCTTCTTCCGTTCGGCTTCTCTAACTTTATGAATAATAACTTGTTTGGCTGTTTGAGCCGCAATGCGTCCAAAATCAACTGATTCAATTTCTTCTTCTACAACTTCACCGACCTGAGCATCAATATTGTCAAATCTAGCGACTTCTAACAAAACTTGTGTAGTAGGAAACTCTACGTCACCATCACAATCAGGATTTTCATCGACAATATCCCATTGTCGATAAGTTAAGTAATCGCCTGTTTTTCTATCTATATCAACTCGTGCTTTTATCTGATTTGCATGACGCTTTACTGTTGCCGCTTCTAATGCCGACTCTATTGCCTGAAAAATAACTTCCTTTTCTATTTCTCGCTCATTAGAAAAAACATCCACTACCAACAAAATTTCTTTATTTGCCACTGCGGCCTCCTTTTTCAATTAAGTACTCAGGTACCAATCGCGCCTTACTCATAGCGTCAAAGGGTACTGTATAAATCTGCTCACCTTCTTGAAGCGTAATAATATCGTCTTCAACTTTCACAATTATCCCAGTAATTTTTTTGCGGCCATCTATAGCCTTAAAAAGATGAACCAAAACTGTGCTTTCGATAAATTGCTCAAACTGGCTTATTTTATAAAATGGTCGCTCGGATCCTGGCGAAGAAACTTCTAAATGATAATTGCCTTGTATAGGATCTTCCACATCCAAAACACCACTAATTTGATGACTTACTTTAGAACAGTCTTCAACCAAAATTCCATTTTCGCTATCAATGTAAATCCTTAACAGACCATGCTTCGGATGAGGATTATAATCAATACCGACACATTCATAACCTAAACCTTCAATAATTGGCTCGATTAAATTAATCAAATGTTCGGGAGCCTGCTTCATTATTTTCTCACTTATTTTCGAACAAAAAAAAAGAGCCAAAGGCTCTTCCATAAACAATCATCATATTAAGCTTTGAAATACCCAAAGCCTAGAAAATAAAAAACCCCAAAATGGGGTTCTAAAATCTGGTAGCGGGGGCAGGATTTGAACCTACGACCTTCGGGTTATGAGCCCGACGAGCTACCAAGCTGCTC
>CAIVYW010000185.1 GCA_903910205.1 uncultured Methylococcaceae bacterium
CGATCAACTTATTATTAATGAGTTAAGTTCAGATGTTATTCTCATTAATCAGATGGGGCGTTATATAGTCGGCAATGGAGGCAAGCGTTTGCGGCCTATGCTCTTATTACTTGCCGCCAAGGCTTTAGGCGGAGTTAGTGACAATCACTTGGTGCTTGCTGCTGTCATTGAATTTATTCATACGGCAACACTATTGCATGATGATGTGGTGGATGAATCTGATCTACGGCGGGGTAAGGAGTCTGCTAATGCCGTTTGGGGTAATGCGGCTAGTGTATTAGTTGGGGATTATCTTTATTCCAGTGCCTTTGAAATGATGGTTCGTACCGGCAATATGCGGGTTATGGAGATTTTATCAAAAACAACGACGGCTATAGCTGAAGGTGAGGTATTGCAGCTTTTAAATTGTAATAATCCAGAAACTACCGAAGCTAAATATTTAGAAGTTATTGCTAGAAAAACCGCCATCTTGTTTAGTGCTGCAACTCGATTGAGTGCAGTGATAGCGGGTGTCTCAGTTGAGATAGAAGAAGGCTTGGCTCAATATGGACAGCATTTAGGAGTTGCCTTTCAACTGATTGATGATGCTCTTGATTATAAGGCGAGCCAAGATGATCTAGGTAAGAATCTTGGCGATGATCTTGCTGAAGGTAAACCAACATTGCCATTGATTTATGCGATACAAAAAGGCACCGAACATGAAGCTTCAATTATCATTGAGGCCATTAAAAACGGCAATCGTGACGTTTTTAATGAAGTTTATGCCATAGTGAAAAGCACTCAAGCTATTGCTTATACAGAACAACGAGCCGATGAAGAAGCAGAAAAAGCCATTGATGCGCTGAATGTTTTACCAGATTCAGACTATAAAACGGCATTGATTCAATTAGCTAAGTTTTCTGTACAAAGAAATTATTGATATTAACGTTAATTTTTAGCTGGAAACTTATTAATTAAACCAGTCACTCGTTGCACTCTTTGTCTTACCGTACTGGAAAAAACCGCTGCATTAGCAACTAAGTGAATAGTTTTTTTTGCTCTAGTGATGGCGGTATAAAGTAACTCCTTGGTTAATACTGGGTTGATGGTCTCTGGCAGTATAATTAAAACCTCTTCAAATTCTGAGCCTTGGCTTTTATGTATAGTCATGGCAAAGACTGTTTCGCAATGGGGAATACGCGCGGGTAAGTATTTTTTAATGCTACCATCGGCTTGTTGAAAAAATACTCGAAGATGGTCTCCTTGATCTTTATCGCGCAGACAAATGCCGATATCACCATTGTAAAGTTGTAAGGCGGGATTATTTTGAGTGATCATTATCGGTCGACCGCAATACCATAATCCTGATAAATGGATGAGCTTTTTGTTAGCTAACGATTGTTCTACGGCATGGTTAATATCGGATACACTATTTTTGCCGAGTCGAGTTGCGCATAAGGCTTGAAAGCGATTGAACGCTTTGTAAATATCACTAAATTCAGCCCCAGCAGTAATCTGTTGTAAATAATTTATTTGTTGATTAGAAATATAATCAATTAAATCAGTTTCTAGTAGAGCAATATCTTTATTGCCAGCCTGTAATAGTTTCCAAGCCTCAGTATGTTGTTGAAGATTGATAGCGACAGCTAAGTTTTTTATATCCCCATCAAAACGATGCGATTCTTGTAGTTCCAGTGTTTGCTGTGGTAACGCTATCGTAAGATCTGCCAACACCGCGCCAGACTCAACAGAGGCTAATTGATCTTTGTCGCCTAGAAGTATTAATCGGGCACCAGGTTTTAATGCATCGACTAATTTACTCATTAATGCTAAATCAACCATTGAGGCTTCATCAACCACAACCAGATCGTAAACTAAGGGTTGTTTGGCATTATGGCGAAAATAGGGGGATGGTGGCTTTGCTCCCAACAAGCGATGCAAAGTCATCACTGATTCTGGTATTGCTGATTTTATCTCAACTGTGCTGGGTAATGCTGCTTTATTAAAACCTATTGATTCTTGAAGACGCATAGCCGCTTTACCTGTCGGCGCTGCTAAAGCAATCAATAATGGTTGCTCTGATAACTCTTGTAATATGGCTAGAATTTTGACGACGGTGGTTGTTTTTCCCGTTCCTGGGCCTCCAGTAATCATGCAGAAAGTTTGATTAACTGCCATAAGGGCGGCTGCCCGTTGCCAGTCAATGGTCTCTGAAATGCCGAAATATTTATCAAGCAATGGGTTAGAGTCGGTAATATTTTTCAGCTCATTGCTTACATTTAATTGAGTCATTTTCGTTAGCTGTTGTGCTAACCGATTTTCATAATACCAATAACGGTGCAGATATAAACGATCTTGCTCAATAACCAGAGGGAGTGTGGTAGTAGTATTATGGCTGTTAGCATCTGTTAATGCTAAGCCGGATGCTAGAATTAATGCGTTAGCCTCGTTATCTATTTGAATGCAGCAATGCCCCCTGCTTTGTTCAAAGGATAGTGACATCACTAGATTTTCAAAGACTTGTTTTTGAAAGGAGTCTAATAATGACCGTTCGCTGAGAAAGCGAGCGAAAGCTACATCAAGTCGGCTAAAGGATTGTTTTTCGTAAATCATATGACCGAACTCATTATGTGTTTTTTGTTAGCAATAGGCGCTTGAGCCCAGAGTTTATTAAAGTAAAGTTGCTTAACGGTTTTAATTTGTTTAAGAATTAAAGCGTATCATTATAATCGATAGCCTCTTGTTAAGGTTAAATACCAGTAGCATGTTTATACAAATAGCTCATTTTTCAAAACAACAAACAACAATCTTAAAGGGGTTGGGTATTTTGTTAATTGTATTACATAACTTTTATCATAATTTAACGCCTGTTATTGGTGAAAATGAATTTAGCTTTTCTGCTGAGGTCTTCTGGAATTATTGCCGCGTCTTGCAGTCCAGTCCAGAGCATGTGCTTAGGGTGTTATTTAGTTATTTTGGGCATTACGGTGTGCAGGTATTTATATTTTTTAGTAGTTATGGCTTAACCAGAAAATACAATCAAGAGCCACTTATTACGCGTCAGTTTCTAGTAGACCGAATAAAAAAGATTTACCTATCTTTTTTATTGTGCGTAGCGCTTTATCTTGTCTTGGGTTTAATAAAAGCCGAGTTTCTGCCGGATGAAAAAATAGTTTATTGGGATAGTTTGCTTTGGAAGGTTTTGTTGATTTCAAATTTCATACCAAGGCAAGCATTGATGCCAGTTGGGCCCTGGTGGTTTATACCTTTTATTTTTCAGGTGTATATACTATTTCCTTGGCTTTTAAAGTGCTATCAAAAACAAGGTGGTAAGTTTCTTATTTTCGTTTCTTTAGTAGGCTTGCTGCTTGAATTACAGTTTAATGCTTACTGGATAATGAAACATCTGAATATTAATTATACGGTTTTTGGTCATTTACCTTTAGTCTGTTTGGGGATGTATTTTGCTAAGCAAGAACGTATAGACTGGAGGGTTTTGGCGGTAGTCATTGTTCTGAGCCTTAGTCTATTGCTGTTGGCAAATGTTGAAAGAGAGGCATGGGTATTGAGCAATGTCGCGTTGGTGATGATTATTTTGGTGATATCGACCAAGCTATTTAAGGTTTTATCAACATGGCCGTTTATCGAAAAATGCTTGTTATTTTATGGCGAACTCTCATTTCATTTGTTTTTGGTTAATGGTTTTCTGCGCTCGCCTTTTCATGCTGTTGCAGAAAGCTATCATATCTGGTGGCTAGACAATTTAGCGGCTTTAGCTTGTTTACTATTTGCTACCTTTTGTGCGGTTGCTTTACAACGATTGGATGATAAATTACGGGCTATTGTTTATTAAGAATGGAATGTGGTAATGTTTCGGCCAATAGTTTTTAAGTATCCAAAATTCATAATATTAATGTGTCTAATTTAATAAAGTTGCTTTCTTATCAATTTAAGTGGTTAAGCAGGCTATATAAATCTCTGTCCTTATCTGTCAATAGAGCAGTGTTACTATGAGCTGCTTTCGCATATTTCCACTGTGTTTTGCAGTCATCGCGTGGTTTTTTTTAAGTGGACTGAAGTCGCTTCATGGTCATGGAGGGGAGGTCGTCAACAAGCAAAACATAACAATAAATCGTGATTCAATTGTTGCTGAAAGCAATGAAAAGCTACAAGAAAAAAAAGCAGATGAAAATGTTGTCAAGGTACAGGCTAAGAAAATAATCAAAGCTGAAGTGGCTAGCACGCAAAAGTCATTTATCCATAATGAGCTTGATACGCCATTGGATCTTTCTATTCCGTTTAAGGCAACTGAAAAGTTTGATCTTGAAAAAAAATGGTTAATACCTCATGAGGTTTTAGATGTTTTTGCGGTTGATCCTAATAAGAAAGACAGATCGCTAGAGCTGAATGGCGATTTGTTAATGTCTCCAGACCCACAACCCGAAAAGCGAAAGTCGGTAGATGGTGCGGGTATTATCATCAATATTAAGCCTTAATAGACGTAGTCATTAAATTGAATGTGTGCTTACTTAATCTAACCATTCAATAATATGGTCTTCTAAGTCTAATCTAGGTGATTCTTTAATGGCATAGCGATGAATGGACATGCCGGCTTTTTTAACGCTAATGCTACGTCCCGAAAGTAAGGGATGCCAACTAGGAAGTTCTTGATTGTCATTAAGTAAGCGATAAGCACAGGTAGCGGGTAGCCAATGATATTGCGTAAAATCAAAACGTTTTAAATTCAAACATTCAGGTACTAATTGGGTGCGTTCAGTATAACGTGTACAGCGACAAGTTTTCAAATCGATGAGTTTACAAGCCACATTGGTATAAGCAATTTCTCCAGTATCTTCATCTTCTAGTTTGTGTAGGCAGCATTTGCCGCACCCATCACATAATGATTCCCATTCTTCGGTGGTCATCTCGGTTAATTTTTTTGTTTTCCAAAAGCTCATGCTAGATTTAATAAGGTAATGAGGTGGTCATGGTTAGATGAGCAAAGAAGAAAGCGAGCCGACATTAGTGATTATGACTCTGTGCCAATTGTTTTAAGATGTCTCTAAAATGCTGGTAATTTTGAATAGCTAATACGCCAATTTCATTGAGTAGCCCTTGAAAATGACCCGCAGCTCTACCACCGACGATAAGAGTCACATCGTTGCCGATTAACTTTTTTAATCTACGTAGTTCTTTATGCACAATATGATCATCGCTAGCAAAGCTAAGACTGATAGTCAGTGCGCGTGCATTAACATATTTAACGGCCATAGCAATTTCTTCGGCGGGTAAATCTGCACCTAAATAAGTCACTTGCCAGCCGCTAAATTCTGCCATGATGGCCGCTAACATTGCACCTAATTCATGGAGTTGTCCCATGGGGGTTGTCACTATCATTCTAGGAGCGTTAGCTGAGCAAGGGGCATTGTTGCGTAGAATATAGGTTAAGGAGCGAATAACTGATGATGCCATGTGTTCATGTACAGACCTTAGCTCGCCATCTTTCCAGCCCTCGCCAATTTGGGTCAATAAAGGCGTTAATAAGTGTTCAATAAAAGCTTCAGCGCCCAATTCTACCAGAGCGTTTTCAAAATGAGCTTCTAGTAATTTTGCATCAAAACCTAATACGGCCGCATAACATTTTTCTATGTAATCTTCGGCAAGATGCGATAGATTTCGCATAGAATTGACGGCATTAGTCTGTAGGGTTGCGCTGGTGTCAGACTCATCCTTTAAAAGTGTCTTTAGATCACTCAGCGAAAATTGAGCGATTTGACTAATACTGTGGCCATTGCTGGTGGCTTGATTGAGTAGTTTTAGGCGAGCAATATCTTGATCGGTATAAACTCTATGGCCACCTGTGGTACGTGTTGGCGTGACTGCTTGGTAGCGGCGCTCCCATGCTCTGACTAAGTCAGATTTAACGCCTGATCTTTTGGAGACTGTACTGATTAAATATTGTGCCAAGTCGTCATTAGGTCCAGCCATACGTTGCTTCTTTGCATCAAAACTAAAAACTTTATACTAACATAAGCTTGCACAAAACATTGACAAATAATGTACTTATTAGCATAAGGTTTACTCTTAACAAGGTTAATTATTGTTCTGGCAAAGGCATTAGCTCCAGAAATCGTCAGTGCGAGCCTTAATTTTAGCGCCTAAGATCAACAGGGCAGGGCAAAATAAGTATAATGGGCCTATCCTTTCTTGCCCATTAATGAGCACTTTGAATCTCTATGTCTTTAAAAATTGCACTCGCACAAATTAATTTCTTGGTTGGCGATATTGCCGTTAATGTTGATCATATGGTTGATGCCGCTATGGTTGCGCGGGATGAATTACAGGCCGATATTATCGTCTTTCCTGAGTTGAGTATCACAGGTTATCCGGCAGAAGATTTGCTGTTGCGCTCTGATTTTATTAGTGCTGCTAATAATGCTATTTATCTGCTAGGTGATCGTGTTGCCGATATAGCCATGGTTGTGGGTTTTCCTGAGCAGGACGGTGATGCGCTGTATAACAGTGCCGTGGTACTGCATCAAGGGGCAATATTGGCTTGTTATCGTAAACAAGCCTTACCAAATTATGGCGTATTTGATGAGCAACGTTACTTTACTCCGGGCCATCAGCCTTGTGTGTTTGAGTTTAATGGTACTTTTATTGGCCTGACAATTTGCGAAGATGTTTGGAAAAGCGGCATTATTAAAGCCAGCCAACAAGCAGGTGCCGAATTATTGTTAACGCTGAATGCTTCCCCCTTTAATTCAGGCAAGATTCATCAGCGTGAAGCGATTATTTGTCAGCAAGTTAAAGCTGCAAAAATCCCTTTGGTTTATGTCAATCAAGTGGGCGGTCAAGATGAATTGATCTTTGATGGCGCTTCATTTGTAGTCGATGCAGAAGGCGAAATTGTCTTTCGTGCCGAAGAATTTAAAGAGCAAATTAGCGTCATCGAGTTTGACGGTAATACGCCACTCAAAGCTGAGTGTGCGCCACTTTATGCTGAAATATCCAGTGAATATCAGGCTTTGGTCTTGGGTATTAAAGATTATGTGCGCAAAAATGGCTTTCAAGGCGCTTTATTAGGCTTGTCTGGCGGTATTGATTCAGCATTAGTGTTGGCTTTGGCGGTGGATGCGTTGGGTGCCGATAAAGTCGAAGTCGTGCTTATGCCATCGCGCTATACGCAAGACATGAGTAATGAAGATGCGCTATTACAGGCCAATGTTTTAGGTGTAAAGCACCATATTATTCCTATAGAACCCGCTGTTAATGCCTTTGCCGGAATGTTAGCCGAGGTGTTTAGTGGGGCGGCTAAAGATAGCACGGAAGAGAATATACAGGCGCGTTGCCGAGGCGTCGTTTTAATGGCGCTGTCTAATAAACAAGGCAAGTTATTGCTGACTACCGGTAATAAAAGTGAAATGAGTGTTGGCTATGCCACGCTTTATGGTGACATGGCAGGTGGTTTTGCGCCGATTAAAGATGTGCCTAAATTGTTGGTTTATCAATTAGCTAAGTATCGTAATAGCTTGTCTGAGGTGATACCTGAGCGTGTGATTACGCGCCCTCCATCTGCTGAATTAGCGCCCGATCAAGTGGATGCAGATTCTTTGCCGCCCTACGAGATTTTAGATCCGATACTAGAGCGTTATATAGAACTAGATCAATCCGCTGAAACGATTATTGCTGCGGGTTTTAATGCGGCGGATGTGCAAAGAGCGATTAGCTTGGTGGATAGAAATGAATATAAGCGCAGGCAATCGCCTCCCGGTATTCGTATTACCGAAAAAGCCTTTGGTCGTGATCGACGCTATCCGATTACCTCAGGTTATAGAGGTATTTGATAGGCTTTGAGTCGATACTAATCCTTAGTAAAGTCGCTTTACTAAGGTTAAAAACGGCTACCAATTTAAGACGGGACCGTTTAGCTTAATCTTTCGCCCTTCGCCTGCGCTCAAACTGTCCCGCTTTAAGTTGGTAGCCTACTTTTGTAATGTATGGATGGTTAATGGCTTGTTAAAGATTCCAATAAGTTGACGGCTGTTTTCTTTTCTGAGAACTCCTGCTCTGTTTTTACTAAAGATTCCAATATAGCAATCGCTTTGGCTGTATTGTTATTACTCACATAGGCTTCCGCTAAATGTAATTGTATGTCATTTTGTTTAGGGGCTAAGCTTGCTGCTTTTTCAAGTAGCGTAAGACCTTGACTGGCTTGGTTTTCTTTAATGAGCATATGGCCGTAAGTATCTAAAATGGCAGCGGATTCTGGAGCTTTATCGTAAGCTCTTTTTGCAAGATCTAATGCTCTAGGATCATTTTGTTGTGCATAAAGTAGGGCTAAGTTGTTTAAGGCGATGACATTATCGCTTTGCTCAGTGAGTATGGTGTCATAATGATTTTCAGCTTGTTTGGAGTCATTCTGCTGTTGGTAAATGCTGGCCAGTTTAAAGTGAATCACTACATCTTTCGGGGTCTTTTCTAAAGCCTCATTTAATAACTTAATCGCTTCAGTCGATTTCTTTTGAGTCATGAGTAAGTCACTGATGGTCAATAGCGTTCTTTGGTTGGGCTGAATTTTATAGGCGAGTTGATACTGTTCGCGGGCTTTTTCATATTGTTTTTGCGCCAAATAAACATCGCCTGTTAATAGCTTACCTAATGCTATCGTTGGAAACTGTAGGTCTATTTTGTGAGCTAGGGCTAAGGCTTCTGGATAATGTTGCTGTTTAATTAAATAAGCGGCTTTAAAAACCAATGCGTCAGGTTTATCAGTATCGATTAACGCAGCTTCATCTAATAAGGCTAGGGTTTCTTTATCTTTATCGGGGTGTTCACTGAATAGTTTAGCTAATAGTAAGCGACTGTTGATATCTTGTTTGTCTAACTCAGTGATCTTTTTAAGGTTTTGTTCGGCTAATGATTTTTGATTATTAAAAAGTTGCGCCTGGGCAAGAAGATCAAGCGCCATCGTATTATTTGGATAGCGGCGAATTAAATCGTCACATAGGCTTAAGATTTTTTCGGGTTGTTTTTGTAAGCCATAAAACTTGCCTAAGCCTTTGATGACCTCTGTTTCTACTTTAATATCGTCACTCGCTTTGTCTTTTGCGCTCAATAAGAGCTTTTCTACTTCTATATTGTTTTTTTGCTTATAAGCGATATCGGCTAACATGAGATAAGCATTGATGTTTTTATCGTTGATGGCTATGGCTTTACTAGCAAAATCATGGGCTTTATCTAATAAGCCTTCATCTAAAGACAGCTTTGCTGAACCTAACAGCGCTAGACTATTTTTGGGATCTAGTCTAATAGCTTTCTCATAATTTTGTTGGGCAGCGATGGGGTCTTTTTTCAGTGTTTCTAGCAAGGCTTGTAAGTTATAATAATCAGCTTCATCTGGATGATTTTTTATAAAGTCGGCTATTTTGTTGCCTGCTTCTTCAAGTTTATTTTGTTTCAGTAGCTCAAGTATCTCAAAATAACGCGCTTTTTTACTGCTTAATTCGGATTGTTGCAAAGACTCTAACATCGATTTGGCATTGCCTTGATCATCAATATGAGGATTGAGTTGCCCCGGCGTACTAAAGTTATTTTGTGGATGATCCATGGGATTGTAAGTCGAGGCCATCAGCAGTGAACTAGCGCTTAATAGTCCTATAGCGATAGCAGTCAGTTGTGTTTTTGAAGGTTTATTTGTAGGATTCATGTGTTTGCCTGGTTAAGTAAAAAGATGCTATCAATGAGTCATAATAATGACTGGGTTTATGGGCGTAATCGTTTTGTTAAGTGCTTTAAAGTTGAGTTAGCTCGTTATAAGAGGCGTTGGTATTCTTGAATAAGTGCCAGCTATTTAGCTGAACTGTTATCTAGTTATATAACAGAGTGGCTAAAATATAGCATCTTCTTCATGGTTTGTGCTATTTTTTTATACAAAGCGCTGGGTGACGATAGGGATATAGCTTAGAAATGAGCACAAAATAATGTAGTCAAGTAGCATCCCACTCCCCCCCTTTTTCAAAGAGGGGCTGGGGGGATTTTTAAAATCATAGTTGCCGAAGTGTGTTGTGCTCGTTCCTTAGGAAAATGTATGATGTAGCGCTATGGTCGTTAAAAAAAGAGAATCCATTGTTAAAAACACATTATTTTGATCCGGTGCAATCGCCCTTACTTAAAGGCATTAATCTTATAGAAGCCAGTGCCGGAACAGGTAAGACTTATGCCATCGCTATGTTGGTGTTGCGTTTTGTCGTTGAACACGGTTTAACGATAGATCAGCTATTAGTCGTTACCTTTACCAAAGCCGCAACCGAAGAACTTAAAGATCGGGTTCGAGCAAGGCTTGCTGAAGCCAAAAGAGCGATTGATGGCCGCGTGAGTTCGGATAATGCCGATATACACGCATGGTTAAAGCAACTGGATATAGAGACCGAAGTGATAAAGCAGCGCTTGAGCGCGGCTTTGTTGGATTTAGATCGAGCCGGCATTTTTACCATACATGGTTTTTGTCAGCGAGTTTTAAAGGAACATGCGCTAGAAAGCGGACAGTTATTTGATGCTGAATTAACGGATGATTTGGCTGTCATTAAACAAGCGTGTGCCGATGATTTCTGGCGGCGGCAGATTTATACGCGTTCTTTGTGGGAGGTTGCAGTATTAACCTCGACCTATAAAGCCCCAAAACAGTTGCTAGACAGTGTTAACTTTATAGCCGATCAGCATAAGGTTTATCCAGAGGTCGATAGCCTAGATCAAGCATTACGTGTTCTGCAAGCATCGGCAGATAGGGCTAAGGATCAATTGCAAGCCAGCGCTAATAGCTTAAGAGCAGGTTTTGAGACAAAGAAATTTAAAGCGGGGTATAGCGATGCTTTCGACTTAAACGTTGCCTCGTTAAGTGCTTGGTTGACAAAAGACAGTGTGCAGATTCCCAATGATGAGGCTTTTGCGTTATTGACAGAGCAGGGTTTAACGGAGGCGTTAAATGGTCAACAATTCAGAGCCAATAAAGCACAAAGTAGCGAACAACGTAAAGCCGATTATTTGGCTGAATTAGCTATCGACACGGGGGGATTTGATGCGCTGGCTAAGGCTTTATCACAGGTAACATTGGTCTTGCGCAGAATGCTTTTGGAAACCCTGCGTGTAGAACTAGACCAGCGCTTGCAGCAGCTTAACGTGATGTCTTTTGATAACTTAATTAGCCGATTAGCAGAGGCTTTAGCCAGCGATAAAATCAATGGCGGTGACTTGATCATTGAGTTACAGCAACGCTTTGCTGTGGCCTTAATTGATGAGTTTCAAGATACGGATAATAGTCAGTGGTCTATTTTTTCTTCTTTGTTTGCCGCCGAAAGTCATTATTTATATCTCATTGGTGATCCTAAACAGGCCATTTACAAATTTCGGGGCGCTGATATTTATTCTTATCTGTCCGCACAGCAGCAGGCAGAACATAGATACACCTTGAGTAAAAACTGGCGCTCACATCCACAGTTAGTGATAGCCGTAAATCGCTTATTTCAACGAGACAGCGCGTTTTTACTGAATGATTTACGTTTTAATGAGGTTCAGGCAGCTAAAACACCCGCAGATGGTGAGATACAACTCAATGGTCAGGAACTGGCCACTATGATGCTTTGGCAGTTAGCAAAAAGTGAGACTAAATCCGGTTATTGGTCTGCCGGTAAGGCAGCAGAGCAGATTAGTGTCGCAGTCATTAATGAAGTGGTCGCTCTCTTAAGCGATGGATACTCCTTGCAGCCTGCTAATAGGCCGCTGTTAGCTAAAGATATCGCTATTTTGGTAAGAACCAACAAGCAAGCTAGAGACTATCAAGCCGCTTTGCGTTTAGCGGGCGTGCCTTCGGTATTGAATAACACCGAGTCTGTTTTTATTTCTCAAGAAGCCTCCGATTTATATGCCTTATTACATGCGGTAGCCAATCCTGGCGATAGTCGCTTGCTTAAGCAAGCCTTGACCTTAAATTGGTTTGCTTTTGATGGGGCAGGCTTTTATCAAATCATTAATGATGAAGTCGCCTTAGATGCTTGGATGTCACGTTTTACACTCTATTATCAGCTTTGGCAGAAAGATGGCTTAATGGCCATGATGCAGCACTTGCTAGCAGAAGAAGCGATTAGACCTAAGCTTGCTAAGGGCTCGCTGGCTGAAAGACGCTTAACCAATATCCATCAGCTGATTGAGTTACTACAGCAAGCGACTGTTGATGAACATTTAGGAATTAACAAAACCCTAGACTGGTTGCATCAGGCGATGACGCTTGCCAGCAGTTCAGAAGCTCAGCAATTACGCTTAGAAAGTGATGAAGATGCCGTAAAAATTGTCACCATGCATCGCTCTAAGGGCTTGGAGTATTCCGTGGTGTTCTGTCCTTGTTTATGGCAGCGTAGTGATCGTTTAAGCAGTGAAAAAAACTTAATCCAATGTCATGTGGATGGGCAAATGATCGCCGATTTGGGCTCAGATGATTTTGAGCAGCATCGAGCACTGGCCTTAGAAGAAGAGTTAGCAGAAGATTGCCGCATGTCTTATGTAGCCGTTACCCGTGCTAAGTATCGTTGCTATTTAGTGTGGGCAGATGTGCGATCTGAAGGTCATGCTAATGATTCTTCTATGGCTTGGTTGTTGGAGCTGGCAACGCGAGATTTTGATGGCCAGCAAGCACGATTAAAAGGCTTGGTTACTGATGATCCATTAAGCTTTGCTTATCAGTGCCTAGAGACCGCCCCTGTACCGATTAGCGTCTGGCAGCATGATTTGGCGGTAGCTATGCCATTGAGTGCCAGAGTACGTAAACGATCTTTGTATACACGCTGGCAAATGAGCAGTTATACGGCGTTATCGGCATTAAGCCAACACGATAGCCCTGAGTGGCCTGAAGATAAAGCCAGAGAGCCTAGAGTGCTTGCGGCTGAACCTGAAACGACCTTAGTCAATACCGCGCTATCCTTACCTAGGGGAACTGTCACCGGTAATGTGGTTCATGAATTGTTAGAAAACTGTAGCTTTAGTGATTTGGCCACTGGTAAGGGACTATCCGTGCAGCAGGAGCGAGTGTGTAGGCGCTATGGCTTGACCTTGGAGCAACCTGAGCAGTTAGTCGCCTTATTACAAGCCGTGGTGACTACCCCCTTATCTGAGCACGATAGTTCCTTTTGTTTAATGAACGTGGATGCTAATAAGTGCTTAAAGGAAATGCCCTTTTATTTGGCTATGCAAACGATGGATGCCAGTCAAATCAATGTGATTTTACAAGATACTGCGATTTATCAATGCTTAGATAGTAAGCTTATGTGTGGCTATTTAACGGGATTTATAGATCTTATTTGTGAGTATCAAGGCCGCTATTATTTGATGGATTACAAAAGCACTAGCTTGTCAGATTATCAGCCCGAACAGTTGATTGATGCTATGTACAGCCATAATTATGGTTTGCAATATTGGCTATACACGGTAGTTTTACATCGGTATTTACAACAACGTTTAGCCAATTATGACTATGACAGTCATTTTGGCGGTGTGCGTTATTTATTTGTGCGAGGCATGTGTCCTGAGCTGGCCATGAGCGGCGTTTATCAAGATAGGCCAGAGCTTACAAAGCTTAATGCCTTGGCGGCCTTATTTTCGGTAGTGACTGATGTATAGTAAACGCGCCTTGAAAGAGCCTATGGATTTTCAAGTCATAAAAGACCGTGTGAGCTCATCCCCGGCCTTTGTCTTAGATGCCGATACTCTCATTGATAGCTTATCGGGCTTAGCGTCTTTACGTCAGCAATGTGGTGTTCAGGTATTATATGCACTGAAAGCCTTGCCGCTTTCTAGCGTTCTGGAATTAGCTAAACCCTATGTGGATGGCTACTCAGTGAGCTCATTATTTGAAGCACAATTAGCCTATGAACATTTATCGGGTGCAGGCAATATTCATTTAACAACGCCAGGTATCAGGCAAGACGAATGGTCAGACCTTAAGCGTTACGTCACGCATATTAGTTTCAATTCCTTAACTCAGCATCAACGTTTTTCAGAAAAAGACATAGCTTCGCTCTCTTTGGGTTTAAGGATCAATCCTAAGCAGTCTTTTCTGGATGATGAGCGCTTTGATCCTTGTCGACGCTATTCAAAGCTGGGTGTTTCTATTGATGAATTATGGCAATCGGCTGATTTCGAACAGATTAAAGGTCTGCATATTCATACGGTTTTTTCAATGACAAAATACACGCCATTGCTTGAAACCATAGCCAAGCTAAGAAAGTATTTTGGTAAAGAGCTTGCAAAGCTTGAGTGGTTAAATTTGGGGGGGGGCTATTTGTTTGAGCAAATTAAAGATCATAGTCCTTTTGTGACAGCCATCAATAAACTCAGAGCTGATTATAATCTTGAGGTTTATATTGAACCCGGCAAGGGCATAGTCGGTCATGCCGGACATTTAGTCGCTACGGTTATTGATAGTTTTGTCAGTGATGGCAAAACCATCGCCATAATGGATACCTCCATTAATCATAATCCCGAAGTCTTTGAATACCAGCGTCAACCGTTCTTGCATGAACATGATCCTAAAGGGGGATATTCTGCTATATTGGCAGGCTGTACCTGTTTGGCAGGTGATGTGTTTGGTGAATATCGTTTCAATAAGCCTTTAAAGCTAGGGGATAAGTTAGTTTTTAAAGACGTAGGAGCTTATAGTTTGATTAAAGCCAATCGTTTTAATGGCTATCAATTGCCTGATATTTATCTGCATCAAGATAAGCATCTGAAAGCTATCAAGCAAGATAGTTATCAGGATTACCGTAGACAATGGCAAGCTACTTAAAGCTTGCCCACTCAGGAGACATTCAATAATGAAAGCAATAGTAATGACGGCAGTAGGTTCCGCTGATGTTTTACAGCTCAAAGAGCTAGTCGAACCTGAAATAACCTGTGCGTCACAGGTTAAAATTAAAGTGCATGCGGCAGGAGTGAATCCTGTCGATACTAAATTAAGAGCTCATGGACTTCTTTTTGATAATGCGCTGCCAGCCATCTTAGGCTGCGATGGTGCAGGCATCGTCGTGGAAATAGGTAGCGCCGTTCAGCAATTTAAAGTGGGCGATAAAGTCTGGTTCTGTCATGGTGGCTTAGGCCGTGAGCCAGGTAGTTACGCAGATTACAGCGTTATTGATGAGCGTTGGCTTAGCTTAAGTCCTGAAACGCTTTCTTTTGTGGAAGCTGCTGCCGCACCCTTGGTCTTAATTACGGCTTGGGGTGCTTTGTTTGATCGGGGTGGTTTGCAAGCAGGACAAACCGTTTTGATTCATGCCGGTGCCGGTGGAGTAGGGCATGTGGCGATACAATTAGCAAAAATTAAAGGCGCTAGAGTTATAACTACGGTCAGTTCTGAGCAAAAATCCGAGTTTGTTAAAAGCTTGGGCGCGGATGAGGTCATTAATTATAAGGACACTGATTTTGTCGCTGCCGTGAATGAGCTGACACTAGGTAAAGGCGCTGATGTAGTGTTTGATACCGTAGGTGCCGAAGTCTTTAAAGCCAGTATTGCTGCGACTGCCCATTTTGGACGCTTGATCACTTTGCTAGATCCAGGGCAGCAAGATTTAACTGAGGCAAGATTACGTAATTTATTGCTAGGTTTTGAGCTGATGTTAACACCGATGCTCAGAGATTTACCGGCCGCTAGAGATCAGCATATCGATATTTTAAAGCGTTGTGCCTTATGGATAGATCAAGGACTGTTAAAGCTGCATGTCAGTAAGGTATTGCCTTTGGAATCAGCTATTGAGGCTCATCAATTAATTGAAGCAGGTCATACGATAGGCAAGATCGTCTTGACGGATAGCAAGAGTTGAATAGAGATCGTTGGGCTGCATGTTTTTTAAAACCCAGCAGTCTAAAGGGACTTATAAAGGTGACCATCCCTGGCGCTGGATGTCGACTTCTCGGCCGATATGACGGTTTTTTAATAGGTGACTAACGATAAAAGCGGAGCTTGGGCATCAACCGAAGTTACAAACACCGTAGGGGCGTATTGCATACGCCCATTAAGCAAAAGTTCAATGGTATAAGTCAGTAAGTCGTAGGGCGGTTTTGCGACAGCAAACCGCCGCACATAGGCAAAATCGAAAACAATCGAACAAAAAACCTCACGAGTAAGCATCCAAGTAAAAGTCAGTTTATCGCACCGTGTGTGGTGGATTATCACTACGGATCCACCCTACAGCTTGATCCGCTTTACGGCTGTGCTGGGAAACGTGTGCTTTCACTGGGGAACAGTTGTTTTCACTGGGGAGCAGTTGCTTTCACTGGGGAGCAGTTGCTTTCACTGGGGAGCAGTTGCTTTCACTGGGGAGCAGTTGCTTTCACTGGGGAGCAGTTGCTTTCACTGGGGAGCAGTTGCTTTCACTGGGGAGCAGTTGCTTTCA
>CAIVYW010000186.1 GCA_903910205.1 uncultured Methylococcaceae bacterium
ATAAATCTAAAGACGAATTGCCAAAAGTTCTTGGCGGCTTAGGGATTGCTATTGTATCAACATCAAATGGTGTTATGACTGACAGAGCCGCGCGAGCTATAGGTCATGGCGGCGAAGTTATTTGCACTGTTTGTTAATGTAGGTGTGTTATGTCAAGAATTGCTAAAGCCCCAGTTACCATTCCAAGTGGTGTAGATGTAAAGTTAGAAGGTAACACGTTGACCGTAAAAGGAAGTAAAGGTCAGTTATCGCATGTTCTTAATTCCGCAGTTAATGTTGATATTGCCGATAACGTGATACAAATGTTATGGGATAGAGACAACAAAGTTGCTACTGCTCAAGCCGGGACGGCTAGAGCGGTACTAAATAATATGGTTACAGGTGTCTCTGCAGGATTTGAGAGAAAATTAACATTGATTGGGGTTGGTTACAGAGCGCAGGCAAAAGAAAGTATTCTTAGTCTGTCTCTTGGATTTTCTCATCCCGTTGATTTTCAGGTGCCAGCTGGAATTACAGTTGAAACGCCTACTCAAACTGAAATAGTAGTCAGAGGAAGTGACAAACAACTGGTAGGCGAAGTAGCTGCAAAAATAAGAGCTTATCGTCCACCAGAGCCTTATAAAGGCAAGGGTGTCAGATACTCTGACGAGCATGTTGTCAGAAAAGAAGCTAAGAAGAAGTAAGGTAGCGTGATGGATAAGAAACAATCTCGAATGAAGCGCGCATTAAAATTGCGTTCTAAAATTAAAAAACAAAGTGCAACACGTTTATCAATTCACAAAACTTCTCAGCATATTTATGCTCAAGTTATTAGTGAAGATGGCAGCACTACATTAGCTAGTGCGTCGACTACACAAGCAGAAATTAAAGCGTCGTTGAAAAATACTGGAAATATTGAAGCTGCAGCCGAAGTCGGAAAGTTTATTGCTCAAAAAGCCATTGCTGCCGGAGTAACGGAAGTTGCTTTCGATCGCTCAGGATTTAAATACCATGGTCGCGTTAAAGCATTGGCAGATGCTGCACGTGAAGCCGGCTTGAAATTTTAGGAGAATAAAATGGCTACAGCACCTGCTCAAGGTAGTACTGACGGTTTACAAGAAAAATTAGTCAATGTAAGGCGTGTTGCAAAAGTTGTAAAAGGCGGTAGAGTTTTTGGTTTTACTGCGTTAACAGTTGTTGGTGACGGTGAAGGTCGAGTTGGCTACGGCGTTAGCAAGGCTCGTGAAGTGCCGATTGCAATTCAAAAGTCCCTGGAACAAGCACGTAAAAACATGCGTAAAGTATCCTTAAAAGGCGACACTTTACAATATGCAATTATGAATACTACCGGCGCTGCAAAAGTTTATATGCAGCCTGCGTCTGAAGGTACAGGTATCATTGCTGGTGGAGCAATGAGAGCGGTATTTGAAGTGGTTGGAGTGCATAACGTATTAGCAAAATGTATAGGAACCAGCAATCCGATTAATGTCGTTAGAGCGACAATTAATGGTTTGACAGGCATGCACAA
>CAIVYW010000187.1 GCA_903910205.1 uncultured Methylococcaceae bacterium
ATATACGCGCCGGATTATTAACTCACTTGGCATAAATGCCGAAGAGTTTTTAATCGACAACCGAATTTTCGAGGCCGCAGAAATCGGCAGAATTCACGCCAGGGCGGCCTAACTTTTGGCGAAGGTATTGATTACTAGAGCACGGTTTTTAATTAAAAGACCAGCAATAAACATGAAGCTACCATGAAAAAAATCTGCTACGTTGCAACCATCCCGGCTGTTGTTAATTCCTTTTTACGTGATCATATTCAGGCTGCAGCAGAAATCTATTCGGTAACTATCGTCTGTAATTTTGAAAATCAGCATTTGCTTGATGGCCTTAACGCTAGCATCATTTTTCTAGCTATAGAACGTAAGCCTTCACCTAGCAAGGATTTACAAGTTCTGTTCAAATTATTCAAGCTCTTTCGAAAGGAGCACTTTGATATTGTTCATACGCACATGCCAAAAACGGGGCTTTTAGGTATGTTAGCTGCAAGGTTTGCTGGTGTGCCGATACGAATCAATACCTTCCATGGCGAGGTATGGGCAACACGAACTGGTTGGCGACGAAAAGCACTAAAACTATTGGATCAATTAGTTGGTTTACTGGCAACTACTATTCTAGTAGTGAGTCCTTCGCAGCAAGCCTTCTTGGTAAAGGAGGGTATATTGCCACCAGGCAAAGCAAAAGTGATAGCTGCAGGTTCTATTTGCGGTGTAAATCCAGCTCGCTTTCATCCGGATTCAGATATCAGATTCACCTTGCGCAATGATTTGGGAATTGCGCAAACAGCTACTGTCATTTTGTTTGTGGGTCGACTCAATTGGGATAAGGGCATGCTCGATTTGGCTAGTGCTTTCGATACCATTGCAAAACAAAACTCTAGCGTAGTGCTGTTATTGGTAGGTGCTGAAGAAGATGTATCTTTTAGCCAGATTCAAGCAATTTGTGTAGCAAAAAGCGATCGTTTGCATTATGTAAGCTTTACCTCAGCACCCGAACATTACATGGCGGCCGCTGATATTTTTTGTCTGCCAAGTTACCGTGAAGGACTTCCTATGACTATTCTTGAATCAGCGGCTTGTGCTATACCAACCGTAGCCTCACGTATA
This sequence comes from uncultured Methylococcaceae bacterium, assembly GCA_903910205.1. Classification (GTDB taxonomy): domain Bacteria; phylum Pseudomonadota; class Gammaproteobacteria; order Methylococcales; family Methylomonadaceae; genus Methylobacter_C. Next base: position 1,096 of record CAIVYW010000187.1, read on the forward strand.
TATGGTATTACCGATGCAGTGGCAGAGGGTAAAACCGGTGTGTTGTTTACAGCAGCTGATATTGCAGGTCTTACTCAATCTTTACTAAAGCTAATAGATGATCCGCTTTTACGACAAGAAATGGGCGAAGCTGCGCGTGTGCGAGCACTTGAATTATTCCCTAGCCATAAAATTACAGAAGGAATGCTTGCGCTGTATAGTGAGCTATTAACTGAGCGTCATGATTAATAAATGAACAATATTGAGCTTAAAGATGACTAAAAAAAGAAAGCTAATCACCTTTGACTGGGCCATCAAACGCTTGCTGCGCAGTAAAGCCAATTTTGGCATCCTCGAAGGCTTTTTAAGTGAACTGCTTAAAGAAGACATCACGATCCTGGATGTGCTGGAAAGTGAAAGTAATAAAGACTATAAACTCGACAAATTTAATCGTGTTGATTTAAAAGTACGTAATAGCAAGCAAGAAATAATCATTATCGAAATACAATATGATCGGGAATATGATTACTTGCAGCGCATATTTTATGGGGTTTCTAAAACAGCCATAGAACACTTGGAAGAAAATGAGTCCTACTCAGGCATCACCAAAGTTATTTCAATCAACATTCTCTATTTTGATCTGGGCAGTGGATCTGATTATATTTACAAAGGAACTACCCGCTTTATTGGTTTACATAATCATGATTTGCTGGAACTCAACGCCAAACAAAAACAACTGTTTAAAAAAGACAGCGTTGAATCCCTTTACCCGGAATATTACCTCATCAAAATAAACCGCTTTAACGACATCGCTAAAGACACGCTGGATGAATGGATTTACTTCTTAAAAAATGAAGAAATTAAAGAAAACTTCACTGCCAAAGGCTTAAAAGAAGCAGAAGAAAAGTTTAGCATTATGAAGCTGCCGGAAGACGAACAAAAAGCTTATGAACATTACCAAGATGATTTGCATTACCAAGCCAGTATATTCGAGTCCTCTTTTGGGGATGGCTATAACGAAGGTGAGGTTATAGGGATAGAGAAAGGCATGGAAATAGGTATAAAGCAAGGTATAGAGCAAGGTATAGAGCAAGGTATAGAAAAAGGGATAGAGCAGACAACAAAAAATATAGCCCTCAACTTAGCAAAAGAAGGCACAACAATTGAGATAATAGCTAAGGTGACAGGCTCGTCAGAATCGGATATTAAACAAATTTTACGAGAAACAAATCAAAATAACTGAAAATAACTGGGGTCAGAGTATAATACTTCTTACTTAGGATATTTAACGAATAAATACAATTGGTTATAAATACTTTCGCTGGCATCTACGAAGTATGCTGCGTTTTTTTGTTTCTTCCGTATATTGGCGCGTGCAGTTTAAAAAAAGCTTATTTATAGTCAACAAAGATGAATAAAATAG
>CAIVYW010000188.1 GCA_903910205.1 uncultured Methylococcaceae bacterium
CTAGGCAGGACGGGGTTTGTAACCCCGTCCTTAACGTTTAAGATTTCGAAAGTTATTGAAGCAGCCAAACGTTTCGGTCGGGGTTGTAAACCCCGACCGGCATCGGAAACCCATACGCATCAAGCTAGGCAGGACGGGGTTTGTAACCCCGTCCTTAACGTTTAAGATTTCGAAAGTTATTGAAGCAGCCAAACGTTTCGGTCGGGGTTGTAAACCCCGACCAGCATCGGAAAACAACAATCTAGGCAGGACGGGGTTTGTAACCCCGTCCTTAACGTTTAAGGTTTCGAAAGTTATTGAAGCAGCCAAACGTTTCGGTCGGGGTTGTAAACCCCGACCGGCATCGGTTACCTTACACTGTGCCGCCTTAAGTTGGTAGCCCGATAAAACAACAACCCACTTATTATTAAAAAAAACTATGCAGCCACCACTCCCAGTTAGTTTTAGTGAGGCTTTTCGCTTCTGGCTCAAGCTCGGTTTTATCAGCTTTGGAGGGCCTGCTGGACAAATAGCCATCATGCACCAAGAATTAGTTGAGCGACGGCGCTGGATTTCAGAACAGCGTTTTCTACATGCACTCAATTACTGCATGTTATTACCAGGACCTGAAGCACAGCAACTAGCCATTTATCTAGGCTGGTTAATGCACCGAACCTGGGGCGGCGTAGTCGCTGGACTCTTATTCATTCTGCCCTCATTATTCTTATTGATCTTACTCAGTTGGATTTATCTAAGCTATGGTCATCTTCCTGCCGTTGCTGGTGTGCTTTATGGTATTAAACCTGCAGTTACCGCCATTGTGCTGTTTGCAGCGCATCGCATAGGCTCACGCGCTTTAAAAAATAGCCTGCTATGGCTATTAGCGGCACTGGCTTTCTTAGCCATCTTTGTCTTGCAGGCACCATTCCCATTAATTGTATTGATCGCCGCCAGTCTCGGAGCCTTAGGGGGACGATTTACGCCTGATAAGTTTACGATGGGGGGCGGACATCAGGCCGCCAAACATCATTATGGCCCAGCACTTATTGATGACGACCCCCCTATTCCAGAACATGCTAGGTTTCGTTGGCGTCACTTATTTAAAATCATTGCGGTGGGCTTGTTTTTGTGGGCTAGCGTAATGAGTTACTTAACTATGCACTATGGCTGGAACGGTGCGCTGACACAAATGGGCTGGTTTTTTACCAAAGCTGCGTTACTGACTTTTGGTGGTGCCTACGCCGTACTGCCTTATGTCTATCAAGGTGCAGTAGAACACTACCATTGGCTAAGTGCTACCCAGATGATTGATGGCCTAGCCTTGGGGGAAACGACGCCTGGCCCACTGATTATGATCGTCACTTTCGTTGGCTTTTTAGCTGGCTGGAGCCAACTGCCCATTGCTACAGCACTCATGTCTGGTATAACTGGGGCGATAGTGGTCACTTATTTTACTTTTCTACCTAGCTTTCTACTGATTCTGGCAGGCGGACCTTTAGTAGAATCCACCAGAAACAATCTAAAATTTACCGCACCGCTCACGGCAATTACCGCTGCCGTAGTCGGTGTTATTGTTAACCTTGCGGTGTTTTTTGCTTGGCAGGTATTCTGGCCACAAGGCTTCGAGGGGGCTTTTGATGGACTGGCGGCCTTGATAAGTATAGGCGCATTGTTGGCATTATTCCGATACAAGGCTGGAATAATTTCAGTTATCGTGGCCAGTGGCGTGGTAGGATTATTACTGCTGTTTGCCAAGCCTTGGTTAGCTCAGCAAGGTCTGCTTTAAAGCCGGCTTGTAATCGCTACAGCAATTAGCTATAAAAACAGTAAGGAACGAGTACGACACACTTCGGCAACTATGATTTTTAAAATCCCCCCCAGCCCCCCTTTTTCAAAGGGGGCAGTTGGATGGTACTTGACTACATTATTTCGTGCTCATTCCTAAGCCTGTTTTACTCCCACCTAAATAAACTGGAGACACCGATGAGTAACAATTCAGAATCCTTATTTAAACAAATCAGCCTAGGCGTTTATGTGATTGGTGTCAGTGATGGCAACCGTCAGAATGCTTTTACGGCCGCATGGGTGATGCAAGTTTCTTTTAACCCCCCCTTGCTAGCGATTAGCATTAATCCTCAAAGCACTTCTTATCAACTACTACAAGCTGGCGGCATTTGCAGCGTTAATGTTTTAGGCCAACACCAAGCAGCGCTGGCCGAACATTTTGGTCAATCTGCCGTTGATAAAATGGCCGGTCATCAATGGCAATCCGCTCAAACCGGTGCGCCTATTTTATCGGAAAGTCTCGCTTATTTTGATTGTGCGGTGAGTCATTACAGCGAAGCTGGGGATCATATTATCGCTATTTGCAAGGTAGTGACTGCGGCAAAACTCAACGAGGGACAGCCGTTACTCTATAAGAGCACCGGTGATTTAGATGGCAGCAGCCAGCTTTATCAATAGATGTTACTCAGCCATTTAACGGTTTAACTCGCGAGACGGGGTTTATAACCCCGTCTCAAACGTTTGATATTGCCATTATCTTTGCAAGATCACCGAAGAAATAGACCTGTTTTTGGTTATATAGCGCCGTTTGGCTGCATCTAAACATTCGGTCAGGGTTGCAAACCCCGACCGGCATTGGCAAACGAGAGTAAAACGACGACACCGTGTAACATCAGCAAATTAAGCAAAAAACTGCTGCATAACCCGAATCATATAACCATGATCCAAGACACCGGCACTTTCTCTAAGACTGTGCATGGCCCACAGTGGATTACCTACATCTAGCGAACGTATACCTAAACGTGCCGAAGCGATAGGTCCAATAGTGCTACCACATGCCAAGTCATTGCGATGGGCATAGGTTTGATAAGGCACATCGGCTTGCTCACACCAATCCATAAATTGCGCCTGTGAAATGCTCTCGGTACTGTAACGCTGATTAGCATTGACCTTAATAACAGGGCCTTTATTGACCATCACTTTATGGTCTGGCTCATACGCCCAAGCAAAATTAGGCTGATAAGCATGAGCCATATCAGCGCTAATTAGAAAGCTTTGCGCTAACACCCTAGAATAATCCTCGCGCGACTCTGCGGCGTTTAAGCTAATCCTTTGTAAGATCTCCCCCAGAAAACTACCATCTGCGCCTTTACAGCTAGTACTGCCGATTTCTTCATGATCAAAAAAAGCACAAACCACGCTGTTATCGCCATTCAATACCGAATCAGTCAATAAGGCTTGAAGAGCGGCATGACACGAGGCTAAATTATCTAACTGGCTATCGGCATAAAACTCATTATTGACACCCCAGAACGCGCCTTTCTGTGTATCAGATACCGCTAAATCCCACGACAAGATACGCTCCGCTGGACAAGCGGACTGCTGCTGCAATAGCTCGGAAAAATAAGCTTGAGGCAATGACTCTGCTGCCCATGTCGACAAAATTAACGGCAATTCATTTTGCTTATGCAGCTTTAAGCCGTCTTCATTAACCGTACGGTTCATGTGTATGGCTAAGTTGGGCAAACGTAATAATGGCCTATCAAAGTTAACTAATTGACTGACGATATTAGCGTTATCATCTTTATAGCTGACTCGACCGGCAAGCCCTAAGTCTCTATCGGTAAACGTCGCCAATATTGGCCCACCATAGATTTCAACGCCTAATCGTAATAAGCCATCTGTGGCGTTAGCGGCATTAGGCTTTATTCTTAAACCTGGCGAATCGGTATGTGCGCCAATAATCTTAAAGCCCGTCTCTAACAATGGCTTTAGACCCATGACGAACATAATGATAGACGAATCATCACGAATTACATAATAACGCCCCTGAGCTTGCAACTGCCACGGCGCAGTTTCTTCTAGCTTTACAAATTGAAAGGCCAGCAGTTGGCTTTCGATGCTAGCGACCGCATGCCAAGGACTAGGACTGGCATCGACAAAATCCAGTAAATCTTGTACCTGTTGCGGGGCAATCATCATGTGGTTTTTAAATCCAGCGAAGCCGAATTAATACAATAGCGTAAGCCGGTAGGCTGAGGGCCATCTTCAAAGACATGACCTAAATGCGCGTCACAGACTTTACAAGTGACTTCAACTCGACGCTGACCATGACTGCTGTCAACATGTTCTGCGACACTGCCTTCTGGCAATTCTGCCCAAAAACTCGGCCAACCTGAGCCTGAATCATATTTAGTTTGTGAATCAAATAAAGGACTATCACAGCAAATACAATGATAAATACCGACTTCTTTACAGTCCGCATATTTCCCCGTAAAGGGGGGTTCTGTGCCTTTTAAGCGGCAAATATTAAATTGTTCGGGCGTTAATTTCTCAGCCCACGATTCATCATTATTTTGTTCTTGCGTAGTCATAAGCTTAGCTCCTAGTTAAAGGGTGCATTGTACGCGATCAACTCAAGGTCAGCCATCGGCAAACAGTACAAACTGACACAATAGTTAAGCCTATGCTATGCTAACAGCCCTATAAAACAACCTGATCAAGCTATGCAAATATACCTAGTGGGCGGTGCTGTTCGCGATACCCTACTCCATTACCCCGTACTTGAAAAAGATTGGGTCGTGGTCGGTCAAACCCCTGAAGCCATGCTAAAAAAAGGCTATCGCTTAGTGGGTAAAGACTTTCCGGTATTTTTGCATCCAAAAACAAAAGATGAATACGCACTGGCCAGAACAGAACGTAAAAGCGCTCCCGGCTATAAAGGTTTTGTGGTGCATACCTCGCCCGACATTAGCTTAGAGCAAGACTTAATCCGCCGTGACTTAACCATCAATGCTATGGCCATGAGCCCAGATGGACAGCTCATTGATCCTTATGGCGGCCAACAAGACTTAGAAAATCGAGTGTTTCGGCATATTTCACCGGCTTTTGCAGAAGATCCAGTACGCATCTTACGCGTTGCACGCTTTGCTGCCCGCTATCAACACTTAGGCTTTACGCTGGCAGCAGAAACGCTGGCCTTAATGCAGTCTATGGTCAATGAGGGTGAAGTCGATCATTTAGTGCCTGAACGGGTCTGGGCAGAATTATATAAAGCCCTTAACGAGAAAACACCCTCGGCCTTTTTTTACATCTTAAAAGACTGCAACGCCTTAAAGAAGATATTCCCCGAATTAGATGCTTTATTTGGTGTTCCACAGCCACCCCAACATCATCCAGAAATTGATACCGGCATCCATAGCCTGATGAGCTTAGATCAAGCTGCGCTATTATCGCCTAGCCCAGAAGTTCGCTTTGCCGCCTTAGTACATGATTTAGGCAAAGGCATTACCCCAAAAGAACACTGGCCAAGTCATCACGGCCACGAACAAAAAGGTCTACCGCTATTAAGACAGCTCTGTAACCGATTACGCGTACCGAATAATTTTAAAGCCTTGGCAATGCAGGTCATGCAATACCATACCCATAGTCATAAAGCATTTGAATTACGCCCGGCTACCTTAACTGATGTCTTAAGCACTTTAGGCGCGTTTAAAGATACGCTTAACTTAACTTGGTTTCTATTAGCCTGTGAAGCCGATGCTAAAGGCCGCACCGGCTTTGAACAGCGACCCTATCCTCAAGCCCAATTAATAAGCCATGCCGCCCAGGTCGCTACAACCGTAGATTGTTCAAGCGCCCTAGACGGTACACTGAAAGGTTCAGACATAGGCACTGCCATTCGTCACTTGCGGATACAGGCGGTGACTCAGGCTATTAATGATTACAAAGCGGCTACCAATAGCTAAAAAAGCTACCAACTTTAGACAGAACAAAACGATAGTGAAAGCTTTTTATCGTTCCCAAACAGGAACGACAACATTGTAGTGATGGCTGGCAGGGGTGTATTGCATACGCCCTTATAAAATACGCCCTATAACATTGAACTTTCGATAAGTGGGCGTATGCAATACGCCCCTACGGTCGCAGGACGATGAAATAGACCCCAACTTTAGTCCTCTCCCTTCCTAAATGAC
>CAIVYW010000189.1 GCA_903910205.1 uncultured Methylococcaceae bacterium
TGTCGGTCGCACTACTGGCTGCTAAAGACTTACCTTTATAGTCACCGGTTAAGGTTTTTAAGAACGCCACTACGCTATCAATTTCTTCAGGTTTAAAATCTTTATTTCTCTGAACTTTAGCCATAATTCGTACCGCATCGGCTAATTCCGTGACCGAGCCATCATGGAAATAGGGAAAGGTTAGTTCAATATTACGTAATGTCGGCACTTTAAAAACATGCCTATCATTGTCATCGTGACTCACATTATATCGACCTAAATCAGCCTCGGTGATAGGACCGCCGCGACGATGAAAATAATCACGTTTTGCGCCCATCTTCTCATACGACAAACCGCCCAATGTAGGACCCACATGACATGACGCACAATTATCTTTAAATAAGGCATAACCGGCTTTTTCGTTCGCATTTAGGCTAGAGTCATTACCCCGTAAATACTGATCAAAACGAGAATTTGCCGTGACTAACGACTGTTCAAAACCGGCAATAGCATCAGTGACGGTTTCTTTCGTTAAACCTTGTTGTGGATATAACTCAGCAAAAGCAGACTGATAAGCAGGCACTTGCTTTAGCGTTGCCACTACGTCATCCCACTCCGCGCCCATTTCACCGGGATTAGCGACAGGGCCTGCGGCTTGTGCTTGTAAATCTTTAGCCCGACCATCCCAAAATTGAGCCAAGTTATAGCTGGCATTGTAAACAGTCGGTGTATTGATAGGGCCTTGTTGACCACGAATACCGGTAGCGACTTTGGCTTGATCTGTTCCGCCTTTGTTCAAACCGTGACAAGAGGAACAGCTTAAGGTGTTATCACCCGATAACGCGGTGTCATGAAACAACTGATCACCTAAAGCGACTTTTTTAGGATCGATAGCCACCTTTAAAGGCAAGGGCTGTACGGGCTCTGCTTTGAATTCCTTACTGGAATCTTGGCTGAACGGTGACTTTTCACGCTCTTCTGCAATCCATTTGAGTAGGCTTAATTTTTCATCAGCTGTTAATCGCCCTTCCCAATGCATAGCTAAATATAAATGCGGCGGCATACTATTATTAGCAATTGCACCTTCTATTCTCGCCAACATTAAAGGCGGTAAGGTTTCTTCACCACTATAAACCGCCTTTGAGAGTATGAGTCGTGCAGAGGCATTTGCTATATCACTGGCCATCAACTGTTTAGCAATAGGCAGTTGTGCATAGATAGGCATACGGGTTAAGCCAGGAGAATGACAATCCACACACTTATTTTGTAGAATCTTTGTTGCAACAGCAAAGTTTGGCGAACTGCCCTCCACCGCAGCTATAGGCTCATTTTCACCGGACAAGCCCAGTAAATTTGAAAGCGGCAAAAATACGGCGATAGCCACAACAGGCAATAAATATATCTTTTTCATAATGTCATCTTAAAGAATGATGCTATCTTTTACGATAGCTTGATTTAATTGATGTCGGCAAACCAAGTTACCCACGATGAGTCTCTACACTAATTTAAAATCCATCCCATTAGGTAATTCGCAAAAAATATAATACCCCCTATAGAGGGTATTATTGCGTCTGACCTTATTAACTTAAGATTTTTTATTCACGTTGATTATGAGTCAGTCAACACATAAACCTGAGTGCCTGCCTCAGGCACGGTGATAGCAAAGCGTGCCGCTTCCTCAAAGCACCAAGAATCGACCGCCTTATCTTTAACAGCCCCACTGATTGCTAAACGTCTACTATTATCTCTAGCTATAACACCTAAAGCGACCGCCTGATCAACAACCTCCCCTAATACTGTGTAATCCATCTTAACGGATGAACCAATATTACCTTCCATCATAATTCCCAAGGCTATGCCAAAACCACAGCCTACTTGACTATAAAGGGAGTTACTGGCAATAAATGCTTTAAATTTTGTTTCAGCATCCACACAGGCAGCAATAGCGGCATCGACTTCATCCGCTGCAAAATGTGCAATAATACAAGCATCGGCATATTTAGCGACTTGTCCGCCATATTCAATAAATGACGTAGAACAAATTTCTAAATAAGTATTAATGACGACGACTAATTCTTTGGTAAAAAAGGTCTGATACAAGACCGATAATCCGGTCATGCTACCCGACACCACTATTTTCTCAGTGTTTTTGATAGGAATAGTGAGTGGATTAACACCTTCCATTAAATACTTAAGCAGCGCCGGCTGAGTATAACGCCCTACTGCATTATAAGACTGGGCAATATTTTGCAACATCATGCCGATAGCCAATAACATTAGATCATTACTTTCACTCAAGGCTACGGTTTTCATACCCCATTCGTTAAATAAACGCTCTTCACAACCGGTTTCAGCGCTTAATATAGTGACTTCATTATGTCGTGGATCTTTGCTGATCTTTTCTACCAAAGCATCAACAATAGCGGCATCGCCTTCTAATACTTGGAAGAAATAATCACGCACTGAAATTAATACCCCCGTTACATCTCTTTTTTTATTATTCTCACTGGAGATTCGCCCTATTTCCAAAATCTCTTCTTGGCTCATTACGGCATTAAGTTTACTCACATAGGTCAAACGCTTCATGCCTAAAGACTCTTCAAGCAGTTCATAATCAGCTTTATGAGTACTTAAATTACGAATGGCTTTACTCATTAGCCAACCACTTTTAAGCAAAGCCTTAAGATCTTCTTGAGAAACTAATTTTAATTCACAATCCGTCACACAGCGTATGGTTTCTATGCGCTTACCCTCATGGGTAGGCATTATTTCACCAAAATAATCGCCAGGCCCTAAGTCTCTAATTTTGCGCCCACCTTGTAGGACTTTTAATTGGCCGGAATCGACGGCATAAGCCATTTCTGCGGCCTCACCTTGGCCAAAAATCTCATCACCCGCCTTGAAATGTAATTTTTGTAACTTCGACGAAGTCGCTTGCGACAGTACTGCGATGTCATTACGAAAAGCGAGCACTAAAAACCAATCGATAATAATACGTAAATTTCTTTCTAAACCCGGCACCGAAAGTAGATTAGTCAAGCGCGAGAAAAACCAAGCGGGTTTGCCACTGATAACCATACAACCTAGACTACACAAAGAATATTCTCCTAAGGTGTAAGGTTTAATCATATAATTTTTATGTTTATAAGGTCGCGAGGCATAACCCTGAGAATGCGCCCAGGCGTTAAAGCCAGCACTACATCCCAAGTCAACTCGATCACGCGTAAAGACAAACTGAGCATGAGCCAAACTCTTTTCGGTTTCTGTTATCCATATATTGTCGAACGCTGTCAAACGCAGTTCTTCGTTAATAGCAAACACGCCATCCAATTCACCAGCATGCTTAAAAGGAAGTATCGGTAATTGCAAAGCCGCATTAATCACTAGCCCTACGGGTTGACTTTGACCGTTAGCAAAAAATAAGTGTCGCTGTGTAATGCTGGTAATTTCTTCATGTAAATGTTCAGTCACGCCGGCTTTCTTTAAGCTTTTAGCGCGCTTTATGCTCATTTTATTTTCAAAATCAGAACTTAACAGACCTTGCTCATTAAATAAATGCACTTGCCACCCTACATGGCGCAATACTGTATAAGATGATTCTGCGGCACGCAATATTTGACTAATTTCAACCGCTATAGCAGATGCGCACTCACCAAAACCCAGCACTGCAAAACTCAGCAAGCGAATTTGCTCGGCACTCTGCTCTTCAAATTCAGCTTCTTCTACCAGATCAAGCACCTGTTGTCTGATACGTAAAGCATCGGCAACTGAATCAATCAAACACCCATGTGCCGCCATGCCAGGAATAGTGGCTAAGTTTGATTTTAGGCTCAAGGCAATAATCAAACTATCGTAAGGCAGCTCGATATGCTCATTATTTTTACGCTTAGCAATGACTATCTGTTTTTGTTCATCAATACTATGTAAATGTCCAACCACCACAGTGGTCTGCTGAATAATACGCCGAAAAGGATTAACTACATTACCAGGCTGCACCGTGCCACCAATCACTTCTGGCAAAAAGGGTGCAAATAAAAAGTTCGCCTGCTCATGTAACAAGGTAATCTTAACATTGGAATATTGGCCAATAAGCCGTTCAATTTTAATCGCCGCTTGTAAGGCTGAAAGCCCTCCACCGACAATAACAATATGAGCGGCCTTATCTCTGGCAATAGGACGTCGTAAATGACCGGCTGAGTTAATCAAACACGACAACACTACGCCATAAAAAAGAATATGTTCAGTTATCGTTTCAGGCAATAAAAAAGCGAAAATAGAAAACGCGGAAATTAAAAACAACGACAACGGTCGCAATAACACACCCGCAATCATCAAAATACCGGCACTAACTTCAACCAGAGCCATCACCAAGGTAAACGCTTCAGGATTAATCGACAGTATAGGTAATTGGTAATGCGTGATAATGCCGACAGACAAATTAGGCTGCATCACTTTAAAAAACACACCTAGATATAATAAGGTTGTGCCTGTCAATATACGCATAATGGCTTGCGCTCGTTGCCTAGGTTGTTCGGCCAACCACGATTGTAAGCCTTGAAATAAGGCGGGAGTCGGCAAAGGTAAATAATGTCGCCCTGGACCTTGCAGAATCAAATAAAGACTAGCGCCAAACATGGCTCCAACATAAGCCAGTAACGCCTCACCGTAAAGATAGGATCCCAAAAAACTAAGTAGCAGTAATAATCCGGCAAATAAGCGCACATAAATACCGAACAAAATGGTCAGCCCTAAGACGACTTCAGCCCAGCGTAACCATACCCAACTAGAGCCTAACTGAGCTAAATCGAGATCGGGTGCAAAAAAGGTCGGCGTAGTAAATGCAGCAACGCCAAAGCGAGGCTCTGCACCAAAAGCTGATGACAATAAAATCCAACCCACACAAACACGTAAAATACGCGGAACGTGATCACCGTATGACGATAAGCGGGCCTGTAAATCAGGAAACAACTCGCGAGCTCCGGTAAAACCTAACCAAACCCAGCCGACAATAAAAGTCGAAAATATTGATATCATGGTCAAATTAACCGGCGACCACTGAGCAAACAGCAGTGGTCTTGGTAATGAATTCCAATGCATGATTTGTTCAGGCGTTAAAATCCAGCGTTCATGCGCAAAAATTACATCAGAAAAAACAGACAAGCCAATAAAGCTAAGTGTTAACAAAAAGACCCGTCCAAAACGACGCCCTATTAATTCTGGGATACGCATAACTTTAACCTTGTTCAATAATAGCTCTTCAATAGTAACCAGCAGAGCGGCTTTTACAAGCGTCTGCAAGACCAGTTTCAGCGACCTTGCCGATGGACTATCTACTTAAAGTATCATTACGATGATCAAGCCCAGTTCCTGAGGGTTCTATGCTTTGTATTAGACCATACAGCAAACCCTTTTTAGGGCTTAAGATACCGTTACTTTAATAATTTGCAAGTAATAATTGGCTTAAAGTGAGTAACAGCCAGCAATATTATTCATATAAATGCTTAAGATCCTAAGCGTGTAGCGCAACAAATAATTCATATCGGACAGCAAAAAGCGTGTTTTAGTTATGATTTATGGGTATTTTTTAATTAAAACAGAAAAATAGCATAAACTATAGGTATATTCGACAGCATCAAAGAAATTTATAACACCCAACTAATAACTATAGTAAAGGCTGAACCTCATGAGCTTAATCTTAAAACCCACCATCCTCATCATAGATGACTCTCCGGACATTATAAATTTAATATCGGGACTACTTAAAAGTCATTACAAGGTCAAGACAGCCACTAATGGTGATAGAGGGATTACGATTGCCCAGAGCGATAACTCTATCGCGCTGATACTACTTGACGTTTTGATGCCGGGACCTTCGGGCTTCGAGGTTTGCGAACAACTAAAAGCCGACCCTAAAACATCAGATATCCCTGTTATATTTTTAACGGCCATGACCGACATTGAAGATGAGCGGCACGGTTTAGAACTAGGTGCGGTCGATTATATTACCAAACCAATCAGCCCAGCTATATTATTGGCACGAGTAAAGAACCACCTAAAGATCAAAGCAGCCAGTGACTTTTTAAAAGACAAAAATGATCAAGCCCATGTGCGTTTAGACTTGATACTCAATTCGACTGGCGAAGGTATTTACGGGATCGGCATCAACGGCGAATGTATTTTTATTAATGCATCAGCATTAAGTATGCTCGGTTATGCCTCGCAACAAGAGGTTCTGGGTAAAAACAGTCACCAGTTATTTCATTATGCTCACGCGGATTATTCACTCTATAACGTCGAGCAATGTCCTATATACCAAGCCTTGCAAGGTGTTTCAAATTCGTCTATGGATACCGAGATATTCTGGCGTAAAGATGGCGCTCATTTCTCTGTGCAATACCAAGCACACCCAATCATCAACAATAAGAACATTATCGGTTGCGTAGTTAGTTTTATCGACATTACCGAACGCAAAAAAAACAAAGCGACCCTTACCATGTTGTCTACGGCTTTAGAACAAAGCCAATCTTCAGTGATGATTACTGATCTTAACACGACTATTGAATATATCAATCAAGCTTTTATTACCAGCACTGGTTATAGTCGCGAAGAAATCATAGGCAAAAAGCCTAATTTATTAAAATCCGGCAAGACACCGAAAAGCAATTATGATGCCATGTGGTCGGCTTTGCTCGCGGGTAAAGCTTGGCAAGGTGAAGTCATCAACCTCAACAAACAAGGCCAGGAGTTTATTGAACTAACGTGGATTTCACCGATACGAGAGAGCAATGGCGACATCACCCATTACCTCGGTGTTAAAGAAGACATCACCGAACGCAAACAAAACGATGCGCTACTGTTAGCGGCTAAAGAACGTGCTGAGCACTTAGCTAAAACTAAGTCCCAGTTTTTAGCTAATATGTCGCATGAAATTCGTACACCCATGAATGCCATCATCGGCTTTTCAGAGCTAGCCTTACTTAAAGACATGTCAACAGAGGTTAAGGATTATTTAAAAAATATCAATACTGCCTCCAATAATCTGCTGGTTATTCTTAATGACATTCTGGACTTATCCAAAATCGAAGCCGGACAGATGGGGCTTAATCTGGGTGCTTTTAGTCTGCCTGATTTGCAAGCAACGCTACACAGCCTATTTATTAATACTGCGCAGAGCAAAGGCTTAGTCTTGAGCATCAACATGGCAAGCGACATACCCGACCCCCTGATCGGTGACAGCATCCGCTTACGACAAGTACTCACTAATCTGCTGGGCAATGCCATTAAATTTACTCATCAAGGCACGGTGACGCTGAACATTAACCTACAAGAACTTAATCAGCAGCAAACACGGTTATTATTTTCAGTGACAGATACCGGCATTGGCATGACCCTAGAACAGCATGATAAATTGTTCTTAGCGTTTAGTCAGGTGGACGATGGTTACGAGAGAAACTTTGAAGGCACAGGCTTAGGCTTAGTCATTAGTCAAGACTTAGTGCGCTTGATGAATGGCGTCATTAAAGTAGAAAGTAATGCGAATGGCGGCAGTTGTTTTAGCTTTGAGTTGACGTTACCGATCGCACCGTTGTCTGGGCTAACTCGTATTAAAGCGCCCTTAAGCACAGCCTCGTCACCCCTAACCACGCAATTAAAGGCACTAAATAATATTAGAGTTCTGGTCGCAGAAGATGATATCTTCAACCAAAAGATCATCGAGCAAGTGCTCAAGCGTTTAGGCGCCAGCCTGATCGTGATGGCCAATGATGGGGCTGAAGTACTCAGCGCATTGGAAAAAAATGATTTTGATGTGGTGTTAATGGATTTACACATGCCCATCATGAATGGTTATGAAGCCACCGCCGAAATTCGTAAATATCCACGCCATGCACAGTTACCGATCATTGCCTTAAGCGCCAGTGTAACCGATGACGATAAACAGCGCAGTCTAGCAGCAGGCATGAATGATTTTATTGCCAAGCCTATCAATATAAACGAGTTATTATCCACCTTGCAGCACTATCTAATTTGGCAACCTGAATCTTAGATCTGCGTAATGAGGCAAGATGGGCAAAGCTAGCGTGCCTATCAACACCATAGTAGAGCAGGATTGGCAAGGCGTTGCCTTTGCCCGTTCTAGCTACTAAGCGACTGAATTAAATTCAAGGTTTTTTGCGGCAGCTTTTCTTCAGAGCTCTGCTCAAGGTTTAAACGTGCGTCTTCGTGTGCTGTGGTCATAAACTGTAATAACTGCATTTCAAAGTACATTTTTGTTTTAAGATCATCCGCTTCCCACATTTTATTCAGCAACTGTTTAGCATGATGATGAATAGTAAAGGCAACAGCTACCGGCAAATGAGCATAGCTTAACTGTATAGACTGCTTTAACTGATCCAATGAGTTTAAATACTGCTTATAGTCTTTAATATCTTGCTGATATTTAATCTTAAGCATGCTGAGCTCTACATTATTTTTAGTCTCCAGCAACGAAATTTCATGGGCTAACAATACACTTTTATTTTTTAAGGCTACTTCTAGCGTTTTTTCAGCGATGGCACGCTCATGCTTTAACTTAAGCAACTGCTCTTGATTAGCCACGTTCCACTGCAAGCTTTCATCTTTCAAGGTATAAAAAAACCTGACCAGCCTAATAGTCCAGTGCTTTATAGTCATCATCTAAGAACTCGCATTTAATCTTCCCTTTAGCTACTGCAACTATTATTTAACAAAACTCTTGCTTTGCGTCACCGCTGTTAACTTAAGCGGCTATCAACTTAGGTAACTCGCAAAAAATAAAATATCCCCTATAGGATGGGCTGAACGCTAGTGAAGCGCATTGCTCTATCATAATGATGCGCTTCACTGCCGTTCAGCACATCCTATAAAATTGGGGGGTTTATTATTGCATCTTACATGCGGGGCGGGGTTTGCAACCCCGCCCCAAACGTTTGATATTGCCATTATCATTGAAAGATCACCGAAGAAATAGGCCTACTTTTGGTTATATAACGCCGTTGGGGTGCATCTAACGTTTCGATCGGGGTTGCAAACCCCGACCGGCATTGACTAAACGAACTTGATCATACTCGATGGATGCGCTGGCGCTTATCCATCCTACAAAACTTGTGTATAACGATGAGCGCAGAGCGTGGGAACGATAACTAAAGGCTTTCATACCGTGTTGTCCCGTCTAAAATTAGTAGCCACTTAAGCCAAAGGCGTGGATGAGAAAAGCGGCAACGTGCCGATCAACACAACTCAATCTTTTGCTGTAATGTTAACAACGCGGCCATATCTTGAAGCACTAGACATTGTTTATGCTCTTGTTGTAATTGCATATAAATTACTTTAGGTAACTGCTGTTTAATCCGTAATAAATCTCTAGCAATCTGTTTAGATAATGCCTTTAATTGCTGTTGATCATTAGCGTTCAATAACTGCTTTCTTTTTAATTTAGTAAAGTAATTAATTTGCACACGTCTAAAATGTAATAAGCGTACCAGCCTATCTTGCTTAGCCTGAATAAACCATACTCGCCGCTGTAAGCGTTGACTTGCCGAAAAATAAACTTTCCATGCCAGAACAATACGCTTAATAACCATAAGTAAACCGGTTAGCACTAGCAACAAAAAAGCGCTTAAGAGCGTGACTATACCTAACTGAGTAAATAACTCAGGCAGGCTAGGCAAACGTAAGCTCAATAACAAATCGGCTAACATCATCATCGCTAAAGCAGCCAAGGTTAAAAAAAGCACGATTCTAATAATCATAAACAATGGATTTTGCTGAGTAATGTTCGCCATTGTACTCAATTTTATGATTCCGCTCTATTTCATTAGCGTGAATTTGGCTATCAACTTAAAAGGATCGTATGAATAATACTTTAAGATGTACCAACGAAGCTGGGGTATCAATCGAGCAATACATTGATGCGCCTAGGAGGCTGTCCGAAAATAAGTCAGGGCTAAAAGCAATTCTACTGTCATCTGGAAAATTTTAACTTGTCTGATGAGTCTGTTTTAAAAATAACACATTAACTTGATTAAGGATTCGGAATGGGTTTTATCGTTAAA
>CAIVYW010000190.1 GCA_903910205.1 uncultured Methylococcaceae bacterium
GGGTTAAGTAGCCTTTTTTTCTATATATAAAGCTTTAAATATTTATAACCAATTGATTTTTTTGGCATTTTATATATAAAATGTTTGAGTTCGACAGGCTAGGACTGCCCTCTATGTTTGGCTTTACGGTATATAGCTCTTATACCCAGGCCAGCGTCGCTAACCAAGGAGCTATTCCTTATCCTGTTGTCGGTGAAAAGATAGTGGGCGGACATGCGATCATGGCCGTTGGCTACAATGATAGCGTGGTGATTAAGAACGCTAACTCTGGTGCTACTGCTACCACGGGGGCTTTTTTAATCCGCAATTCTTGGGGGACGGCATGGGGCAATGCAGGCTATGGCTGGCTGCCCTATAACTACGTTCTAAAAGGATTGGCTACTGACTGGTGGTCATTGCTTTCGCAAAAATGGGTGGATACCGATAAATTCAACTAGAACTAAGTAGCCGTCCGATTTATAGACTTTATAGATAAATATAGCCCTGTAGGTAAAGAGCAAACTTTTTGTTATCGACATTTTAATGCTGATTTTTATCATCGTGCGCGTTAATGCTGAGCAACGACAAGACTGCTGCCCAACTTATGGCCTAGGGGATTAGAATGAAAAAAGAAACCTATAAATGAGTTTATCAAGTGATTCCAAGCAAGTTTCTGCAACAGAATTGTCAGAAAACTGTACTTAACGTAAATGCTTTTTTGAGGAGAAATTATCATGAAAATATGTTTTCCACTCGGCTACGTCATCTTTGGTAGTCCAGAAACTATCACGGTATTTGGCCATAAAATTACCATACCAGGTCATCCTGTTACGATCATTCGATGGGTGTGTATAGAAATACCACTGTTAATTGAATACCCTATTTTTATACCTAAGCCAGATCCTGAACAGATTATACAATTAGGCAATTGGCTTAATACTAATGATGTCAACCCAGCTGCTTTAGGCGAGCTTAGGGTTCTTGCTACTATTGCGCATCTAAGTAATAAGCTTATCAGTCCAGACCTTCAAGGCTTATTTCAGGAGTCATTAACAAAAGCTGTTGCACAACTCGATTTACCTATCGAGGCACGGGTGACTTTAAACAGACAGGTTATTCGTGAACATAGCATTCCAAATGTAGTTGATAATTCAGACGGTATACATACGAACTGTGAATAATTATAGCTACGCTTATATAAAGTAATCGGGGTGGGTAGTTTATCTATCCACCCAAACTAAAGGCTAAGTCTTAAATATTCACCCATGCGTTAATTGTTTCATACTCATTATTACCCTTAGAAAACCGTGCGCAATTTGCAACTAATCAGGCGTTACATAATGCCAAAAACGTTACGCTAGCTGGCACTTATCACTAGCCTCTATTACAAAAAAGAGTAAATTCCATGAAAATGCAAACACTAGAATTTCAATTTATCACGGGTTTGAAAAGAGCTATTTTTCGCAATGCCCGTTTGCGAGGCAGTTGGGATAGTAATGGTTTATATTCGGATAGCTGGACAGAAATTCCGATGCAAGAAGAAACAGGAACAGACGGATGCCCTATTTTTAAAGCTACGATTAATTTTGATCTTGCTAATCAAGGCAAAACCTTCAAATGGGGCGTGGTTATCGATGGTCCACAAGGCGCTAATTTTTGGGCTATTCCTAGTGAAGTTCAAGATATTAATTCTGTTGAGCGTTATCGCCAGTTTCAACTCAGTGGCGATACAAGCACATCACAAATCGAATGTTACTACTATACTGTTGGGCGTCGCCTAGGAGGCTGTCCGAAAATAAGTCAGGGCTAAAAGCAATTCTACTGTCATCTGGAAAATTTTAACTTGTCTGATGAGTCTGTTTTAAAAATAACACATTAACTTGATTAAGGATTCGGAATGGGTTTTATCGTTAAA
>CAIVYW010000191.1 GCA_903910205.1 uncultured Methylococcaceae bacterium
ATGAGAACAATGTTAGGTAGCCCTAAAAGAACATCAAACCGATGAGAACAATGTTAGGTAGCCCTAAAAGAACATCAAACCGATGAGAACAATGTTAGGTAGCCCTAAAAGAACATCAAATCGATGAGAACAATGTTAGGTAGCCCTAAAAGAACATCAAATCGATGAGAAGAACATCAAGTTACCTCAAAAGAACATCAAACCGACAAATAGTAACGTCGGGTAAGCCATAAGCTTACCCGACCTGTTACTTAGGTTTAATAAATTTAATAGTCATTCTGTCACTTTCCCCTATCGCTTCATAAAGCGCATGATCCGGATCATTTAAAGCTCCTGTAGGGGGTAGAGTCCAGACGCCTTTGGGGTAATTCTTTTTATCTTTGTGGTTGGCGTTAATTTCAGACTTTTCTAAAAACTCAAAGCCAGCATTTCTTGCTAAGGCAATCACATCATCTTCGCTGACATAACCAGCGGCGGTGATTTTGTTTTGAGGTTTAAATAGATTGTATCTGTGCTCAACCACACCGAGTATACCTCCAGGTTTTAAGGCTTTATACATAGCCACATAGACGGCAGCGGCTTGATCAATACTCATCCAATTGTGGGTATTACGAAATGATAAAACACGATCTGCAGAGTTATCTGGGGCTATTTGTAAGATTTTTGGAGGCTCTAATGCGGTGATCTCAACGTTGCCATAAAGCTCAGGGTGTTCGTGTATTTTTTTTACAAATTTATCTAAGCTTTTTTTAAAGTACGGTTCATCTGTTTTTGAAAAATAATGTGCGGCATACAGTTTGCCCTTATCTTTTAGATAAGGCGCTAATAGTTCGGTATACCAACCTTCGCCTGGCCAGACTTCAACCACAGTCATGGTGTCTTGTACGTCAAAAAAAGCTAAGGTTTGTTCAGGATGTCGATAGAGGTCTCGGGCTTTATGGTCAGCAGAGCGTTGTTCACCAGTTAATACTTGAGCTAGGCTAGTGGCAGATGCATCGGCAATCGATGTACATGTGCTAGTTAGTAATAACAAAGCCCCTAAAATTTTTTTCATATTGCTACTCAATGAGTGTCTGTTAGAGGCGACAGATTAGCGCCTTATTATGGATTATGACGATTCCAAATTTGTAGCACGCTCAGTGCTGCCAAACTTAAAAAGGCAACTAAGGTCCAAGCCGGCATACTAAAGCCTAATAAAGTCCAATCTATTTTTGCGCAATCTCCAGTGCCGTTAAGCATGAGTTTAACGGTATCAAATAGCGGAAAATTTTGCAGCATAAAGCTAATGCCAGGGCTGCATTCAGGCACTAATTCGGGTGGTAAATGTTGTAGCCAAACATGTCTTGTAGAAATTGACGCACCGAATAAGGCACTGATGGCGCCTAGAATGGCATAACAATTGATGCCAACGCTTCCTGGATTATGTAAAACTGCTATTAAGAAAATAATACCGGTTAATAAAATAGCTAGACGTTGCGAAATACATAAAGGACAGGGCTCTAAGCCTAAACTTAATTGAAAATAAGCGCCCATGGCCAATAAGCTTAGACACGCTAAGCCACCTAATAAAAACCAGATTCTTGCTTTAATATTTAACATAACCATCCTATTAACGTCGATGCTGCCAAAATGTAATGTCGCGTAGGTTGGATTGCTTGTTTTTCGCAACCTAACTTATGCGCCCTCTTTATTGCGTAGCTATGTAAGGTTACTCGGCCTACAGTTAAGTAATCTGTGGCCTTGGAGTAAAACAGCTTAAGCTGTTTTAAAACGCAAAGCTGAAGCTTCGCACGCCATACCCACTGTTTTCGCTTAACGGTGGGTCATGAGTGTTATCTAACCCAGCGCTTAAATACCCGTGACCGCGTCTATTTCTTCTTTAAAAGCCTTAATATCTCGAGCAGGTCCTAAGACCACTAAAACGTCACCGGTATTTAGGGTATGTTCTTTTTCATCCATTACAAAATGTAAGGTGTCGAAGGATACCTTATCAACGACACCGATAATAATCAAATTATAAGTGCCTGCTAGTAGTAAGGTGCTGGTTTTAGTTTGTTGTAAAGGAGAGTTTTTAGGGATTTCTATCTGTGCAATATGTAAATCATGGCGTCCAAAAACGGTATTATCTAAGATATCGGTAATATCAGGTTTGGCCAGCATGTCATGCGTTTTTCTACCACAAATCTCATAAGGATCAATAATCTTGTTGGCACCAGCGGCCAGTAATTTTTCGGCGGATTCTGGATCATCAACAATAGCAATGATGGTCAGTTTGTTATCTAGGGCGCGCGCGGAAATGGTTAAGAAGACATTGTCAGAGTCTTTAGGATAAAAACAAAAAAGAATGTCGATGTTCTCGCCGATACCTACAGACTTAATGGCCTCATCATTTCTAAAGTCTATAATTTTAGTATCAAAGCCTTGCTCTGCCACTAATAATGCTTCTGATTCATTTTTTACAATAAAAATGTAGCTATATTGTTCTTCATTTAATTGTTTGATCACTTCTAAAGACATGAGGCTGTAACCGAACACAGCAATACGTTTCATCGTTTAGACTCCTTAGGATTACTGTTTTTAAGCTGTTCGCGAAAATAAGCAATGCCGATTTCTCGACCTAGTACCACTAATAAATCACCTGATCTTAATATAAAAAAAGGTGGCGGATTAAAATAGAAATGTTGGTTTTTTAAGGCATAACTGTTTTTATGTTTTCTATGAGTCGGATTAGCACTAACAACCCCTATTAACATTAATTTTCTGTGTTCAAAATCAAGCTCAGCAATAGTGATGCCATCAATCATGGAGCCGGCACAGACCGGTAAAGTTTCCATAATGAATTGTTTTTCTTCACGGATAACACCCAAAATAGCTTCAAAAGCCACGGGTTTACCAATATATTGAGCGACCACTAAGGCTGCGATTTCGAAGGGTTGTATGACATTATCTGCGCCTGCCTGATAAAGCTTTTTTACGTTTTGTGGATGATTGGCGCGAGAAATAATACGGATCGATGAATTAAGATAGCGACTGGTTAGGGTAATATAAACATTGACTACATCATCGCCGGTGGTACATAGCACTGCTGAGGCTTTTTGTTTAATGCCGGCATTAATGAGTACCTCATTTTTACTGGCATCGGCATGTATAACCAAATAACCTAAGTGCCTTGCGTTCATGGCATTGATTTCATTATTATCAATAATAATGAAATGCTGTTTATGCTTTTCTAGTTGCTTTGCAATGTGCTGGCCGACACGACCAAAGCCACAAATAATAACAAAGCTTTTATAGTGCTTGAGTTCAGCATAAATACTGTTTTCACGTAGACCATGCATTTTATCGTTAACCGCCGATACGATAATCGAGATCAAGAAGGATAGTACCCCAAAACCGGTTAATATTAAGCCTATGGCGACTAAACGACCGCCGGTGGTTTGAGGAGCAATATCGCCATAACCGACCGACGTGACGGTGACTATTGACCAATATAAGGCATCAAATAAGTTGCGGACTTGCAGACCGTTGGCGGCATGTTCAAAGAAATAAATCCCAATGCTGCCGATAAAAATCAAGAAACTTAAAAAAATCGCCAAGGTATAGAGTTCAAAACGCTTACTTTCCAGAACTTCTGCAAATAATCTTAGACTTTTAAAATATCGAAATAATTTGAATAGCCGAAAAATAAGCAAGGCTCTAAACACGGTCAAGGAACGGAAGCTGGGTAAAATGGCCAGTAGATCAATGATGGCCAACGGTGTGAGCATATACGCTACTTTTTGGGCGATAATCATCTTAGCAACGTTGCCCCATTGCATAGGGTGATTTAAATATAAGGCTTTGGCATACTGTGTCAGTATGATGTGATGGACATCGCTATGTAACCAAGCGCGTAACAAATATTCTAAAATAAACAACGCAATCAAAAGGTGTTCAAATATTCGCTCAAAGCTGCTTGCCGGCGTATCGACTTCATCAATGAGTAAAAAAACGCTAAACAGAACACTCACGATCATCGCTTTATCAAAGCGAGATTTAAGACGGCTGTCAGGCGCTTCTAATAAATGATAAAAAAATTGCTTAGTCTTTTTATAATAGGGCGAATGCTGTTGAAAAGTGACTAAGGCAAGGATCAGTTGGGTTAGCATGTCCTCATTCTTTAATTGCTGTCACTAAAGCATTAACCTCTAGGCGATGGTTGAGGTTTATCTGCTTAAAACCTGCATCGACTAATTGTTGTAAGGCTAATGTTTCTCGCATAATGTGATTTTCTGATTCATCACTGAATAAATGAATAATCCAATGCTCTAAAACATCGAGACGCTTAAGTTGCGTTAATACTTTAAAATAGCCAGCGACTTCGTTTTGAGTGCTGCGCGTATGGGCACTAACATCATCCAAAGCATAACGATCGCCATTGATAAATTGACCGCTGGGTTTTAACACTCTAAAGATTTCAGCTAGCACTTGTTTTCGGTAGCTGGTTTCAAAGTTATGCAGGGTATAGGCCGAGGCTATTACATCAACGCTGTTGCTGTTCAATGATTGTAAGGCGCTTAAAGCATCTAGGTCTGAGAAGCTTAAACGTCCTGCATCGGTCCATTGTTGCAAAGTCTGTTTGGCTTGATTTTGCATAGTGGGCTCATTGTCGATGCTCAATAAGGTCAGTTGCTCATCAGCGCATAGTATGGCTAAGCTGGTTATGCCAGTGCCACCCCCTAATTCAACGACGCTAACAGGTGTAGAGTGCTTAGCACAAAACTTTTCGACTGATGCACCGACTAATCGGCTCATTTCTGTTGCAAATGGACTAATTTGTTTTAATAGATAATAATCTTGGCCAATGACGCTGGAAAATAGAGCATCATAAGGATTCGCTGTGATGTTTTTTGCGCTAGATTTAGCGGGCATTGCCGTTGCATGCGGGTCGATAGTTAGACTTTGATTCATTAGCATCTCCATAAACAGCTCATTTTAGAGAGACTCCTCTTTTAGTGCAAGGCGCTAGCTATAGATTGCGCCTATTTATCTAAATGAATGGGGCTACCAATTTAAGACGGGACAGTTTAGCTTAATCTTTCGCCCTGAGTCTTTCGTCTGGACTGTGAAACTGTCCCGCTTAAGTGGGTAGTCATAAAAATCCCTAAATTAATAACAGTGATATCTACTATGCAACAGTGCGGTAAGCCTATTTTTAAAGTGGCCATTTCCATTCCTGTTTATCGTTTATTTGATTATCTTGCGCCAGACGATGGCGCATTAGAAGCTATTAAACCGGGGGTGCGAGTAGAAGTGCCTTTTGGTAATGGCAAGAAAATGGGTTATTTGTTAGAAATAGCTCCGCACAGCGAATTTGATCTTGTTAAGCTAAAGCCCATTATCCGTGTCATTGATTCTTATCCCTTATTATTTGATAAAGATCTGAGATTATTACAGTGGGCGGCTCGCTATTATCATCATCCTATTGGTGTCGTCATCAGTACTGCCTTTCCTGCGGCATTAAGGCAGGGTAAGGTCATGCTTATAAAACCACAAAAATGCTATGCCTTGACAGACTTAGGTCGTGCAACAACGAGTCAACAATTACAACGTAGCCCTAAGCAGCTACGCGCATTGGAAAAGTTTCAAAGTAGTTCAGTTAGTCTAACAGAAGCCGAGCTTACGGCATGGGAAGAGGGCTGGCGACCTGTAGTCAAACAATTAATTAAGAAACAACTCATACAACTTAGCTTGACTGAAACGAGTATCACAAAGGCGGCGGGGTTACTCAGTAAGTCTGCTTTGTCTGCCAATATTCAACAGCAAGCAGCGATAGACGCTGTTTGTGGCAGTCTGGGTCAGTTTGGCGTATTTTTGTTGGACGGTGTAACGGGTAGCGGTAAAACAGAAGTTTATTTACAGATCATTCTTAAGGTCTTAGAGCGTGGGCAGCAAATTTTAGTCTTAGTGCCAGAAATTACCCTGACGCCCCAATTGGAAGATCGCTTCAGGCAGCGTTTTGCGGTTGATATTGTCTTGTCGCATTCTAAATTGACCGATAAACAACGCGCAGTTGCTTGGTTGAAAATGCAGCAAGGACAAGCTTCTATTTTATTAGGTACGCGTTCAGCTTTATTTACACCCTTAGAAAATCCAGGATTAATCATTCTCGATGAGGAACATGATGCGTCCTTTAAGCAGCAAGAAGGCTTTCGGTTTTCTGCTAGAGATATTGCCGTCGTTCGTGGTCAGTTGTTAAATATTCCGGTGTTATTGGGGTCTGCAACACCTTCGTTAGAAAGTTTACATAACGTCAATAAGCGACGCTATCAATTATTAGCCTTGCCGGATCGCGCAGGTAAGGCCATAGAGCCGACCTTACATTTAATCGATATTAGAAATAAACGTATGCAGGAAGGTTTGTCGGCGGCATTATTAGAAGAAATGCATAAAACGCTAGCTAAGCAAGAGCAGGTATTGTTGTTCTTAAATCGACGGGGTTTTGCGCCGACTTTAATTTGTCATGGTTGTGGTTGGGTGGCGCGTTGTCATCGTTGTGATGCTAATTTGGTGATTCATGTTGATGAAAATTGCTTGCGTTGTCATCATTGCGCCAAAGAACAACCCTTGCTTAGGCGTTGCCCTGAATGCAAAGTGGGCGAATTAACGCCGTTGGGTTTGGGGACTGAGCGTGTAGAAAAGGTGTTGGCGAAATTGTTTCCTAATAAAGTAGCGGTGCGTTTAGATCGTGATTCTACTCAAGGTAAAGGCGTGCTAGAAGATTATCTTTTGCAAATTAATAATGGCGAAGTGGATATTATTTTAGGTACGCAGATGCTCGCTAAAGGCCATCATTTTCCTAATGTAACCTTAGTGGCCATCTTAGATGTCGATAGCGGTTTATTTAGTATTGATTTTCATGCGGCCGAAAAATTGGCGCAAATGATAGTTCAAGTTTCAGGTCGTGCTGGACGTGCTGAAAAGCGAGGTAAAGTCATTATGCAAACTCGGCAACCCGAACATCCTTTATTGACTACCTTAATTCAGCAAGGCTATCAACACTTTGCAATCTCAGCATTGGCTGAGCGCCAACAAGCATCGTTACCGCCCTTTAGTTATCAAGCCTTATTGCGCGTACAAGCCACAGAGGTGGATATGCCGTCGATTTTCTTTCAAGCCTTAACAGATTTAATAAAGACCTTGAATGTGCGCCATACTCAGGTTTTAGGGCCTGTATCCGCACCTATGGTCAGAAGGGCAGGGCTTTATCGTTATCAACTACTGTTTCAAAATAATCAGCGCAAAGAGTTACAACACTTTTTGGATGAATTAGTGCCAAAACTAGCCGTACTCAAGCAGGCAAAAAAAGTGCATTGGACCTTAGATGTTGATCCAGTAGATTTGTATTAGGGCTTACTTATCTTAATGGCTATTTATTAAGCGGCTACCAACTTAAGACGGGATGGTTTAGCTTAATAGATAGGGTTCTCCTAAACGCAGACAAAGGGCGAAGAGTTAAGTCTAGTATCTGTTACGCCGTAAGTTGCTCGCCTCCTTGGCTTAATCTTTAGCCCTGAGCCTTTCGTCTGTGCTGAAACTGTCTCGCTTTAAGTTCGTAGCCCATTAAACAGTGATTCGTGTGTCTCTAGCCTTATAATATCCCATTAACAAATTATAGAGACACCTTAATGGGACTTATCAAAAAGCTCGCTACACAAACAGCGGTTTATGGCATTAGCAGTATTTTTGGCCGTTTTCTTAATTATTTATTGGTACCGCTGTATACCTATTATTTTTCAGCAGCCGAATACGGTGTGGTGTCAGAGTTTTATGCTTATGCTGGCTTCTTTTCGGTATTGTTATTATTTGGCTTTGAAACCGGCTATTTTCGATTTCGTGATAAAGCACATAGCGGCCAAGATTTTGCCTATTCAACCGCGCTTATTTTTGTGGTACTCGTTAATTTAAGCTTTTTTCTAGCGATCTATTTGATTAATAACCAGCTATCAGCGGCATTACATTACGCGAATCATCCTGAGTATGTCTTGTGCTTTAGTTTAATCTTGGTTTTAGATGCAATAGCTGCGATTCCCTTTGCTCGCTTGCGTGCAGAGCATAAAGCCTTTCGTTTTGCCGGCATCAAAGTGACAGAAATAACCGTGACCATTTTGCTGAGCCTGTTTTTTATTGTCTATTGCCCCAGATGGTATGCGGCACATAGCTCATCTTGGATAGCCGTTATTTATAATCCAGCGATAGGCGTAGGCTACATTTTTATCGCTAATTTATTAGCCAGTATCGTTAAGTTTTTGCTGCTTTCACCGCAATTAAAAGGTTGGGCTTGGGGATTTGATCGGCCTTTGTTTGTGCGCATGATTCGTTATTCAGCCCCCATGGTCGTTATCGGCTTTGCCGGCATCATTAATGAAATGTTAGATCGCGCCTTATTAAAGTATTTACTGCCCTATGATTTTCAGACCAATATGAAAATGCTAGGCATTTATAGTGCTTGTTATAAATTATCGATATTGATGACGTTATTCATTCAAGCCTTTCGTTACGCAGCTGAACCTTTCTTTTTTACGTATGCAGATAAAGCCGATGCACGCAGTGTTTATGCTAACGTCTTAAAGTTTTTTGTGATTTTTTGCGTATTTATCTTTTTATTAGTGACGTTATTCATCGACTTCTTCAAATATTTTCTGGGTGATGAATTCCGCGCAGGACTTGAAGTGGTGCCTATCTTATTATTGGCTAACTTATGTCTAGGTATTTATGTCAATTTATCGATCTGGTACAAGCTAACCGACAGGACCTTAATGGGCGCTAGTGTCTCGCTAGTGGGAGCGTTACTGACTATCGGTCTTAATATAGCCTGGATACCGACATGGGGTTATGTAGGTTCTGCATGGGCAACGTTGGTGTGCTATGCCACTATGGCAATAGTCTCTTATGGCTTAGGGCAATATTATTATCCTGTGGCTTATCCTATTAAGCGAATACTGGCTTATATTAGTTTAGGTGTCTTGCTTTATGTGACTAAAGTACAGTTGCCCGTGAATCTGGATATTCCATCATGGTTATTGTCCTTAGGCTTGTTATCTTTATATCTATTGCTGGTGTTGTTCTTTGAAAGAACATCACGCTCTACTATCAGTAACCGGTAAAAACAGTCTTTTTAGTTAAAAAATCGTAGCTATCAAGGCGGACATAGACATTTATTTAATAGCGTATTATTTTAAAGATTAAGCTTATTACAAGGTGATATAAATTGAATTTATACGGTACTAAGGGGCGTAAAAATGAGCCTTAAATTAACCTAAAAGACCGTAAGAGTTCAGGTAATCTTGAAATGGCTTAAGTCTAGCGAGTGAATTTTGTTCTAGTGAAATTTATAATCACTGTCTAGTTTTTTCTTTAAATCGAAACGCAGAGAGTGCTGCTTATTTTTACAGGAAAAACTTTTATAAAAAATAGTTTTGACACGCATGACTTCTCATGATAAAAATTGCCCCGTTGTTTTAATAAATTACGACAACCTGTTCAAGAAAAGTTTATGTTGAACAGCCCTCTTGAGGAGAGGGAATAATAAATATTAATAACTTATTGAGGATTTTAAAATGGCTGAAGAACAAGAAAAAGATAACACTTGGGCAATCGTTGGCGTTTCTATCGCTGCTATCGTACTTTTAGTCGTTATGTTGAAAAAAGACGAAACTAAACATTTGCAAAGTGGCGCAGTTCAATCTTTGCAAGCGGAAACTTTCTCTAAAATTGAGAAAAGACATACCTCAAATAACAGCTCTGCTGAAGCTATTTCAGGTAAGTAATCGCAGTAACCCCCGCGAGGCTTGGCCG
>CAIVYW010000192.1 GCA_903910205.1 uncultured Methylococcaceae bacterium
TCTAAACGTTTCGGTCGGGGTTGCAAACCCCGACCGGCATTGGACCATTAAGTTAAACGAAAAACAAAACATTGGAGTGCAATAGCTACAGCTCAACCTTTTAAAACAGCTGAAGCTGTTTTACTCCAAGCAACTAACTGGCAGTAAGCCTATATTTGCTAAGAATACTCAACCACACATTAAGTCAGGTCGCGTGTGGATGAGTAAAATAATCCTGACCTGACATTATTAGTGAGAATATTATGAAAACTTTAAACAATGCATTGCTAGCTTTTTGGAAAGAAGAATCAGGACTTACTATAGTCGAGTATGCCTTAACAGGAGCGTTGATTGCTGTAGTTGCCATTACAGCGCTTACTGGCCTTGGTACTGCAATTACGACCAAACTCGGTGTCATTACTACTGCTCTATAACTAAAAAACACTCTTAGTGAGAATATCATGCAAACTTTAAACAAGACATTGCTAGCTTTTTGGAAAGAAGAATCGGGACTAACTATAGTTGAGTACGCCTTAACGGGCGCTCTGATTGCTGTAGTTGCCATTACAGCACTAACTACCCTTGGTACTACAATTTCGACCAAACTGGGTACCATTGCTACAGCCGTAACACCAGCAGCATAATAAAAAATGCTTAAGCCAATGGGTTCGCCCTAGGCAAGAGTATTGCAAGTTCTATTACGCTGCCACGTTAGATAAAGTCCAAAGCCAGTATCATCGGTTTTATGGAAACTATCGTGGCAACGTTTTTACTTGTCTTTAGAAAATCTCAACTTATGACTATTGATTATTTTAAATTAATGTTTAAAGCATCACTCATTTGGAAAAGCGAGGGTGGTCAAGTTGCGACAGCATTTAATAACCATCCTAGTTTTTCCAAATGGATGACTATAGTTACAAATCCAGCCTATTAGAATCATGAACTCAATATTATTCTTAACCTAATCTTATGAATCAAGCTATCCATATATTGATGAGCGGCCACGGTACAGACCACATGGAAACTGTCCAGAACTTAGCCAGCCAGCTGCCTGATGTCAATATCAAGAAAAAGTTATTGAACCGTGGTGATTATGATTTTTTAGATAACTCGGATTTTAAAGCAGATGTATTGATACATTTTTTAGGGGCTAAACCAGCAATGGAACTAGAAGCCTTAGCCATGCAGAGTCGTCGGGGTAAATTGGCTCGCCTCGCCATCCTAATTGTTTATGATCAAGACAGCGCGGGTGCTCAACTTATGCGTCTTGCCATGCAGGCCGGTGCCTGTGATTTTATTATGGGGCCTAAGCTCGTCGATGACACCCTCACTGCGCTGCGCACTATACTCAAAAAGGGATTCCATGATCATCCCGTTTCCGGACGAGCACTGACCGCCGTTATCAACTCACAAGGCGGAGGCGGAGCATCTACTATTGCCTGCGCCTTAGCCCATGCCTTCACCACTCGCCATGAAATTAAAACATTGTTACTGGATCTGGATTTACAGTTTGGCACTCAATGCTTAAGACTTGGCATTGAATCCCCGAAAGGACTCATTGATGCTATAGCCTCAATTGAGACCTTAGATGAAGTCGCCCTCATGGCTTATGTGGCAAAACATAGCAGCGGCTTGCATATTTTACATGGCTCTATAAAGGACATCTCCCTGCCGGGAGAAATTGATGTGCCGCAACTTAAGCGTCTCATCGAATTGGCTTATAAGGGTTACGAGCATGTGGTAGCGGACTTGCCGCGTTTGATTGATCCGGTCTTCAACATGGTTTTGGAGCAAGCTAATCATGTGATTATTGTAATGCAGCAAGATATTTCTAGCCTGAGAGCTGCTCAGCGTATGATCCAAATTATGACGCAAGATTTGGGACTACCCTTAGAGCGCATCATGCCTGTACTTAATCGCTACGAAAGTAAACATAGCATAGGTCTCGCCGAAGTAGAGCAGGTTTTGACGTTGCCGGCTATCACAGTGATACCTAATGATTTCAAACAGTTGTGTATGGCCTTTAATCTGGGTATTTCTATTGCCGAGCATGCACCTAATTCACCGGCTACTCAGGCTATCCTGAGCTTGGCCGACATTCTGAGTGGCAAGAAAAAACCGGTCAAGCTAGGCTTGTTTAAACAACTACTGTCGCCGCTATTTTCTGGAGCTTAACGATGAGTTTGAAAAACCGAATCAGTGAACGATTTAGTATCATGGACAATCCCTTGGTGTCGCCTATGATCAGCAATGATACGAATATTCCAGTGCGCCAACAAGCGAAGCTTAATCCCCCCTTGCAAGTTCGGGCACTTAACGATACGGAAATGGAGTGGTTTAAAAAAATTCATCAAAAGCTAATGAGCATAATCGATTTATCTTTATTAGGTCGCCTAGATGACAAACAGGCACGTAACCAAATCAGTGAAGTTGCCGAACGCATTATGGATGAACAGTCAGTGCCGTTCAATGTGGCTACTCGGCAATTTATTGCTAGGTGCATAGAAAATGAAATTCTTGGCCTAGGTCCTATAGAACCCCTACTGACCGAACCTAGCATAGCCGACATCTTGGTTAATGGCTACGACAAAATCTATGTAGAACGCTATGGCAAGCTAGAGCTCACGCCTTTACGTTTTCAGAGCGACGCCCATTTACTGAACATTATTGACCGCATTGTTTCTACTATGGGCAGACGCATTGATGAGTCTTCGCCTATGGTCGATTCTCGTCTTAAAGATGGCTCACGCGTTAATGCGATTATTCCACCCTTGGCCATTGATGGCCCCAGCTTGTCGATACGACGCTTCACCTTGGATCGCTTGCGCATGGAGGATCTTATCGAATTTGACACCTGTAATCGGTCTATGGCGGATATGCTGATAGGTATTGTTAAGGCACGCTTGAATGTGCTCATTTCTGGCGGTACTGGCTCTGGCAAGACCACGATGCTTAATGTGCTAACCAGCTACATTGCTGAAGACGAACGTATCATTACTATAGAGGACTCGGCGGAACTACAGTTGCAGCAGCCCCATGTGGTTAGGTTAGAAACACGACCGCCCAATATTGAAGGTAAGGGCGAGGTACGTCAGCGCGATTTGGTACGCAATAGTTTACGTATGCGCCCTGATCGTATTGTCATAGGCGAGGTGCGCAGCGATGAAGCTTTCGATATGTTACAGGCCATGAATACTGGACATGATGGCTCACTGGCCACCGTACATGCCAATACACCGCGCGATGCTTTGGCACGTATCGAAAACATGGTGGCCATGACTGGACTAGACCTCCCCGCCAGAATGGTGAGGGCACAAATCGCTTCGGCCATTCATGTGGTATTGCAGTTATCGCGTATGGAAGATGGCAGAAGAAAGCTCATCAGCATCCAAGAAATTCAAGGCATGGAAGGCGACATCATCACTATGTCTGAAATCTTCAGCTTTCAGAGAAAAGGCTTAGACGAATACGGAAATGTGTTGGGCTCGTTTAAAGCCACGGGCGTGATTCCTAACTTTCAGGAGAAATTGCAAAAAAGAGGCATACAGCTTCCCTTTAATTTATTTGACCCTAATCATAGCGGATAACTCTAATGGATAAAGATACGTTGTTAATTTTCTTAGCGCTGGTATTCGGAGCAGTATTTATGTTGACTCAATCTATCGCCATACCTACCTTTGGTAAAGAGCGGCAAGAAAGTCGAAAACTTAAGCAACGCTTGGGTAATCTTACCGATGAATACCAGCCTATACAGCAAACTTCCCTAGTCCGAGAAAAATATTTAAAACAATTATCACCGCTAGAAATATGGATGGCATCTTTGCCTGGCATAATGCGGCTAGAACTATTTATAGCGCGTTCTGGGCATAGCTTGCCAGCCTATAGACTGATCTTATTCAGTCTTTTGTTAGGCTTATTAGGCGGCGGATTTGCTTGGACATTAAACTATCATGGCTTGATAACTTTAGCGGTGGTTGTCATCCTGACTGCTTTACCTACTCTGAAATTGAAACGCGATCTTAGTAAACGTTTTGCTAAATTTGAAGAGCAATTACCAGAAGCCTTAGATGTCATGACGCGAGCCTTACGCGCAGGCTATCCTTTTAATGAAACCTTGCAGCTAGTCGCTACGGACATGGAGAATCCCATCGCGGGTGAATTTCGTATCGTCTACGAAGAAGTCAATTTTGGCGTTGATATGAGTTGGGCGCTACGCAATCTAGTCGAACGCATTCCAAGTACGTCTCTGATGGCTATTGTGACTAGCATTCTGGTGCAAAGAGAAACTGGCGGCAATCTAGTAGAAACTTTTGAAAATATCGGAAAGCTAATCAGAGAACGCTTTAAATTTCAGCGCAGAGTATTGACATTAACCGCCGAGTCTAGGATGGCGGCATTGATATTATCCATGATCCCTTTCGCTTTATTTGCCATGATGTCACTCTCCAATCCCGACTATATCGCTGATTTAACCCATGATCCCTTGGGGAAAAAAATGCTTTCTTATGGCATAGGCTTATTCATAGTCGGTAATTTATGGATGCGCAAACAAATTGCTATGGAAATTTAACCGAGATGAATATCTTGATTGAAACTTTATCGAATTTAATGGGCAATGCCGAGCTTACTAGGAACGTTGCCGTCGCTCTGCTAGCGACTGCTATTTTCTTGATAGGCTTGGCTGGTTTATTGATACTCGCACATCACTTCGATCCCTTAAGAAAACGTTTGGATACTCTGACATCATCAACTACGACACCTAGGTCGGCGACTAAACGCTTTGTAGAACATTTAGATAATTTCTCCTATACCTTCATTCCTAGCGATCAGCGTCTGCGAAAAAGCACAACCGATCGCCTGAGTATGGCGGGTTATCGATCGCCTAATAGGCTAGTGATTTATTACTTTATCCGATCATTGTTAATGATTAGTCTGCCGGTATTAGTGGTGCTCATGTGTCCCTTGTTCTTAAAAATAGAACTGCAAAAAGTGTATTGGTATGCGGTAATGGCAGGCATCGTAGGTTTACTATTACCCAGTTATTATTTGGATAAAAAGATTGCTAAGCATCAGCGCTTGCTCAGTAATGGTCTACCTGATGCCATCGATTTACTGGTGGTGTGTACAGAGGCTGGCTTGGGTCTTAATGCGGCCATGCTGCGTGTGGCGGAAGTGATCATCGATATACACCCAGCCCTAGCCGAAGAATTTTTTTCTGTTAATGCTGAGATGCGGGCCGGTGTAGATAGAACTAAAGCCATGGGGAATATGGCTCTACGTACTGGACTGGAAGACATTAAGAGTCTATTTACGGTTTTGGATCAAAGTATGCGCTTTGGCACTAGCATTGCACAAATACTGCGGAGTTATTCCGAAGAGTTCAGAGACAAGCGGATGCAAAAAGCCGATGAAGAAGCCGCCAAGCTCTCCAGTAAAATGTTATTTCCACTGATCTTATGTATATTTCCTGGTTTCTTTATTGTTGCATTAGGTCCTGCTGTTATGAAATTTATTTCTGCTTTCTCAGCGATGTAGCTAGGCTTCATATTCATCAGCAAGATGACAGCAGCCTAGGAATGTCATGCTGTTACCGTTAACTCTAAATATTGAGGGTGTGACACCTCAGTGTAATATTTATCTCAGCTAATTGGCTGGCCTAACCCCTACTACTGGAGACTCTCATGTTAAAAAAAATCTTATATTCTACTGGCAATTTAACGGGCATATTGCTGTTTACCTTATTGTGTGTTGCTACCTTTCAACAGTTTCAACAAACGCATGAGTTTTTGACCTTTAACCTTATTATTGTAGACGGGCTGATACTGGCTCTTTATTTTATTCGCCATGAACCCAAGGCGCTGATTGAATTTCCCTTTGCTTGGTTCATTAGTATTATTGCAACACTGTTGCCTTTTTTATATCGACCTACTGACAATATTGCCTTACCGGAGCTTTTAAGTATGGGGCATTATCTACAGATATTTGGCATGATGGCGATGATAGGTTCTCTACTATCTCTCAGGGGCAGTATGGGCATAGTGCCAGCGAATAGAGGCATTAAAAGTGGCGGCCTTTATCGCTATGTGCGGCATCCTCTTTATACCTCAGAGTTGGTATTTTTTAGTGGCTATATAATGTCCAACCAAAGCATTATTAATGTATGTTTATTATTACTGTTATTTGCAATGCAATTTTTTAGAAGCAAAATTGAGGAGAATTTCTTACTCAATGATCAAGCCTATCATTTTTATATGACTCGTACGCCTTATCGTTTTATTCCAGGAGTAATTTAATGATTTCTTGTAAATATTTTTTAACTCTAGGCTGGGTACTTAGCAACATCCTCTTGGTCGCGTGTAGCTCTAACACTGCCCAGATAAAGACATCAGGTTTATATAACGATCAAAAGACCATTATTCATGATATGGCAGAAACTCCACCTGATGCTGAATCGAACATTAAGCGCGCCGATGGATTTTACCAGCAAGGCAATATGAACGATGCGCTCTATTATTATGTTAAATCGTTGGAATTAGATGACAAGAATATGGAGGTGCTAGCAAAAATAGGCCAAATTCATGTAAGGAAAGGCAATTATGATCTAGCAGAAGCCGCCTACAATTTAGCGCTAAAATTAGATAACAATAATGCTCATGCATTGGAAGGTTTAGGTATTATTCAATTAAATACTGGTAAACAGATCGAAGCGTATCAATCATTTCGTGAGGCTGTGGCTATTGATGCTAGTTTATGGCAGGCAAATAATGGGCTGGGTTTAATTGCAGACAAGCAAGGTGACTATTTGAGTGCATCACAATATTACCAAGCCGCTTTGAAAACTAAACCTAATATGCCCATGTTGCTTAATAATTTAGGTTATTCAAAGTATCTTTCTGGCAATTATTCGGATGCCATACAGTTGTTCGATTCAGTTTCTAAAGTCGATGCTAAATATGAATCATCTTGGTTAAATCTGGGCTTGGTATATGCACGTCAAGGCAATGACAAAGCGGCTTTAGAGGCTTTTATGCATGTGCTTGATGAAGCAGATGCTTATAATAATCTAGGCTATATAGATATGATGAACGACAAAACCAACGCTGCTAATGAGTACTTCCAGAAAGCGATTTCATTGTCGCCCAGTTATCATGTCTTGGCCAACGAAAACCTTAAAAGACTGCGTTCTGTAGAAAAATCATTGTAGATTGGGCTAACCTTTATCGTTACCCCAAGCTTCCATCATGACAATAGTAGCTTGCTAAAACTATCTATTTGTCCGGACTGGTTACAAACAACTAGCGAGG
This sequence comes from uncultured Methylococcaceae bacterium, assembly GCA_903910205.1. Classification (GTDB taxonomy): domain Bacteria; phylum Pseudomonadota; class Gammaproteobacteria; order Methylococcales; family Methylomonadaceae; genus Methylobacter_C. The sequence continues at coordinate 7,284 of CAIVYW010000192.1, forward strand.
AAAGATGTCTATTATATGAATTCAAGAACGGTTCTAAACATGCTCGCCAGCACTATCTTGATTTAAATAAGCCAGTATTTGTTGTTTATTATTGAAGTTTCCATAGGCCAGCATCAGTTTAATGTAAGCGCTCTCTATGGACATATTCCAAATCATTTCTGCGCCCAAATCTAATAAAGCACGGCTGCCTTGATAAGCATCGGTGGCTTGAATCGCGGGAGCTAGATAAACGGGGATGTTTTTGGTATTACAGTGTTTTATAAAGCTGAGTAATGAATGATTTTCGCCCCATTGTGTTGATGTACAAGCTGTCCCTGAGTGATATAAATCATGCAACACAACATCAACAAGTTCCAGATTAAAATGCCGGTAATCTAAGCCAGGGTAGGGTTTTATCATTAAAATACGCGAACAAAAACGTGCCGTGATGGCAGTTGAAGTCGTAATATTTTCATCAGGAGGCGTAGGGACGGATAAGCTTGAAAAACGTTTCTTATCAAATTGCATAAAGCTATTGCCTTGTACACTGTAAAAATCCCCCGTTAATTGCAAAGAACAGCTTAACCTAGAGGCTTTATGGATTAGGATTTTTTTCTGTTGCTGATTGCGATAAGGTACAAAAACACCCGACTGAATATTTTTCAAGATAAATTCGACGGCACAACTAAAGTTAGCAAGGCCATTCGCTCTAGGATCATCTAAGGGGTAATCACTAGCAACCAATAGCATGGGTACGGTAAGATTCTTAAAGTAAAAGTTTAACGCCGCAGCCGTATAGGCTAAGGTATCTGTACCATGAGTTATGATAACGCCATCGTATTGAGCAATTCGCTCAGTTTCTAAGGCGGCAATCAATAGTTTCCACGCAGGGGGCGCAAGATTTTCACTTAAAATCTGCAAGGGCTGGCGCGTAGTAAAATGAATGTGCTGATGATTGGGGGTCTGCTGTTTAAATAGTTGTAACAACTTAAAGGGCGTTTCGCCCGAAATGTCGATAGTTCCTGCTGCCGCAGTGGAACCGATAGTTCCTCCGGTAAATAGAACTAGAATATTTTTCATAGTATGATGCTGCATGTTATAGGTTTTACTTAGAACAGATAGGCGCAAAGCTTAACGGTTAGCCCCGTGTTTTGCAAAAGCTTAGTGCAAGCATTAATAAACGTCTAAAGAATATCAAAGCATTTTGATTAAAAACATGAAAATATCACTCATTGTTGCAATGGCTACTAATCAGGCTATTGGACTGAATAATAAAATGCCTTGGCATTTATCGGCAGATTTAAAAAAATTCAAAGAAATTACTATGGGTGCGCCCATTTTAATGGGTAGAAAAACGCACGAATCTATAGGTCGTATTCTGCCTGGTCGCACTAATATCATTATCAGTCGTAACCTCGATTATCAGCAAGACGGCTGTGTTGTGGTTAACGATATTAACGTAGCTTTAGAAAAGGCCAACGAAACAGCTGAAGAATTATTTGTCATTGGTGGCTTTGATCTTTATAAAGCAACCTTGCCACTGGCAGATACGCTTTATCTAACCTTGATTAACAAAGTTTTTGAGGGTGATACTTTTTTCCCTGATTTTAATAGAGATGAGTGGCTGGAAATGGAGCGGTTAGATATTACTGATGACGCTGATGTTGACTTTAGTTACAGTTTTTTGAAATTGAACAAGATAAAGCTAAGCAATAACTAACCAGATAGTCATGAAAACAGTTAAAATGCTCGGCTATAATGGCGGCTCTCTCTTCTAGCACCGAGTGATATAAAAGCTAGAGTTTAGCATTAAGATGCAGAATCAGGGTTAACCTGATGTATTGTATTAAACGCTCGCTAATTTAAGATACTTCTCTAAAAGCAACAGCTTGGTAGCTACATGCAAACAAAATATAATACTGATGATCTCCGAATTTGTGCAACTAAGGAAGTTATTCCGCCTGTTCAGGTACATGATGAAATACCGATTAATGAAATAGCCGCTCAAACAACATTACAAGCCAGAGCAGAAATACATGACATCTTAACCGGCAAGGATGACAGAGTGCTGGTTGTTGTAGGCCCTTGCTCCATTCATGATCCCAACGCGGCACTAGACTACGCTAAGCTGTTGAAAGCAATTAAAGATGAACTCAAAGATGAGTTATTGATTGTTATGCGTGTTTATTTTGAAAAGCCGCGCACGACGGTGGGTTGGAAGGGCTTAATTAATGATCCTGACCTTAACGCTAGTTTTAATATTAATAAAGGCTTGCGTGTGGCTAGGCAAATATTGGTGGATGTTGCAACCTTAGGTGTTCCTGCTGCTACCGAATATTTGGATTTAATTTCTCCGCAATATATATCAGATTTAGTGGCTTGGGGCGCAATAGGTGCCAGAACCACTGAAAGCCAAGGTCATCGTGAATTAGCTTCAGGTGTTTCATGCCCAATCGGATTTAAGAATTCAACGGATGGCACTATAAAAATTGCTATTGATGCGATCAGAGCGGCGATGAGTCCTCATCATTTTTTATCGTTGACTAAAGCAGGTCATTCGGCCATTTTTTCAACCACTGGCAATGATGATGTACATATCATTTTAAGAGGCGGTAACGGTCGACCCAATTATGATGCTGTCAGTGTTGAACAAGTCGCCGAAGGGCTGAAAAAAGCACAACTTAGACCCAATATCATGATTGATTTTAGTCATGATAACAGCTTAAAACAATGCCAACGACAATTGATAGTCGGTGAAGATGTCGCAGGACAAATTGCTAATGGTGATCATAGAATTATGGGTGTAATGATAGAAAGTCATCTTAAAGCCGGTAATCAGCAAGTTATTGAAGGTCAAGACTTAGTCTATGGACAAAGTATTACCGATGGTTGTTTATCATGGGATGACACCGTGCCTTTGTTAAAAGCCCTTGCCAAATCTGTGCAAAAACGCAGAACCATCGATAGTAATCGGAGTTTAAACGTATGATTATTTATGTTAATGGTGAAGTACATCACTATACAGAAAATACCAGTGTCGCTGATGTAATTGCAGATCTGGGCTTGACCAGTAAAAAAATTGCAGTTGAATTAAATAAAGAAATTTTACCTTTCCAATATTATGCCAACCAGATGTTGCAGACTGATGATCGTTTAGAAATTGTTCATGCTATTGGCGGTGGTCAAGAAGATACCTTTGTGCTCGCAGGTGTCACTTATCATTCGCGCTTATTGGTCGGTACGGGTAAATATAAAGATATGGAAGAAACCCGCCTAGCTATTGAGGCGAGTGGTGCTCAAATTGTAACCGTTGCTATTAGACGTACCAATATTGGTCAACATCAAGGTGAACCTAATTTGCTAGATGTTATTTCGCCCGATAAATATACCATTTTGCCGAATACCGCAGGTTGTTATACCGCTGAAGAGGCCGTGCGTACTTGTCGTTTAGGTCGGGAATTATTGGGCGGTCATAAATTGGTAAAATTGGAAGTATTAGCGGATCAAAAAACGCTATTTCCTGATGTGGCTCAAACTTATATCGCTGCCGAATTATTAGTAAAAGACGGTTTTGATGTCATGGTTTATACCAATGATGATCCTATCGCCGCCAAACGCTTAGAGGAAATTGGTTGTGTCGCAGTAATGCCTTTGGCTGCACCTATCGGTTCAGGTTTGGGTATTCGTAATCCTTATAATATTCTTACCATCGTTGAAAATGCGCGTGTACCTATTTTAGTGGATGCAGGTGTCGGTACGGCTTCAGATGCCGCTATTGCTATGGAATTAGGTTGTGCTGGCGTGTTAATGAATACGGCAATTGCCGAAGCTAAAAATCCTATACTAATGGCGACCGCTATGCGTAAAGGTATTGAAGCCGGTAGAGCGGCCTATTTAGCTGGACGTATGCCCAGAAAGCGTTTTGCCTCGGCATCATCACCTATTGATGGCTTGTTTTTCTGATTATGACAGACTTAGCTCAAACGCTGCCCCAAAGAATTCGTAGCTTTATACGTAGACAAGGTCGTCTTACGCCTGGGCAGGAACTCGCCTTGGATCAGCATTGGCCTCAATATGGCTTAGAGCCAGAACTAGACTACGACTTTAGCCAAGTATTTGGACGTCAAGCGCCTTTGATTGTAGAAATCGGTTTTGGTAATGGTGATAGCCTTGCGAAAATGGCGGCAGCTAATCCAGATCATGATTACATTGGTATTGAAGTTCATAAGCCGGGTGTGGGTCATCTACTGATATTGTTAAATGAGCAAGGATTAACGAATGTTAGAGTTTATTGCCATGATGCTATTGAAATTTTGGAACAAAAAATACCTGATCATAGCTTAGCTGGCCTTCATCTTTTTTTCCCTGATCCGTGGCATAAAAAGAAACATCATAAGCGTCGTATAGTACGTCCCAGTTTTGTCGAATTATTAAATAAAAAACTGCAAGTGGGTGGTTACTTTCATGCGGCAACCGATTGGCAGCACTATGCAGAATCTATGCTGGAAGTGCTGTCGGCCAGTGAGAGTTTAGAAAATACCAGTCTTAGTCAAGATTATTGTGAGCGTCCAGACTATCGTCCGCTGACTAAGTTTGAACAGCGTGGTTTACGTTTAGGTCATGGCGTTTGGGATTTGATATTTAGAAAACGATAACGGCATCATTAGGTCATGTATTTATCAGTTTTTTAAATAACCATACTTTTTAAGAGTTTGATAGGCGACATTTAACAGCTTAGTTTCTTCTTCGGCTACTTGTTTTAATTTATCGGCCAAGTTACTGACCTTATCAGGATGGCAACCACTCATTTTTTGTTTAAATGCCGACTTAATTTGGCTGGACGACGCATTAGCTGGTAAGTTTAGCAATTGTAAGCATAATAGGGCATTGCTTCTAAGTGCGTTTAATTTGTCATTAAAAGCAAGTGCTTGATTTTCCTTTTCTTGATGGGCATAAGGGTTTTTGGATGCCGACTGTGTTGGGTTGGTCCGCTCATGATTAGCATTTCTAAAGGGCGGTGGCTCTGAGGTTTTTTTGCGCTTATCAAACAAATGCCATTTTATAATAATTAAGGCATAACCTATCGTGAAAAAAGCGATAGACCAAAGGGCTTGTTCAATTAGCCAAGCATGGCTCCATAATGGCTGATTGATCATGGTCTGAAAGGCAATGGAAAGTCCTGCGCCCATGCCGCCATACCAGCGCGCTATTTTAGTCGCTGTGGTCTTATTTTTCCCGATCAAACCAAACGTTAAGCCATAAAAAACCAGTAAGCCGATTGCCATTAACAAAGCCGCATCTATTAAGGTTTTATCTTTATAGCTTGTAACAGGTGGCGTAGTATTCTGCTTTGTTGCTGCAATAATGACTTCAGGTTTTGTAACTTTCTTAATAGAAATCGTTTCACAGTTTTTATAATGGACTGCCAAACAGGCTTTTGTTAGTTCTTGTGCCGTGTTGATTTGTTCAGCGCTCATAGCTATGGCATACGTGTCACGATATTTTAGCGCATTACTTTCACCCTGTGCCGCAGCAAGGTCTATCCACATGAGCCCTAGTACGGCATCTTTAGCAATACCTTGGCCATTTTCGTACAGTACGCCAAGATTGAATTGTGCTTCGGCATGACCTTGAGCTGCCGCGAGCTGAAACCATTTAACCGCTAAACTATCATTTGCAGGGATACCATGACCTTCATGGTACAAAGTTCCTAGTAAGGCTTGTGCGTTGGAATTGCCTTGAGCCGCTGCAAGTTGAGACCATTTAAGCGTTTCGATGTAATCTTGAGGAAGCCCTTGCCCTTGATAATAGAGTGCGCCTAGTAAGGCTTGTCCATAAGCATCGCCTTGTGTAGCGGCTATTCGAAACCATTTTCCAGCCTCAATATAATCTTGGGGCACGCCAAGTCCATATTGATATAGAGTGCCCAGTAACGATTGTCCAAAAGCATTGCCTTGTGAGGCTGCCAACTGAAACCATTTAAATGCTTGCTCATAGTCTTGGGGCACGCTCAAACCATATTGATACATAATACCAAGATTACGTTGCGCTTCAGCAATACCTTGGTCAGCGGCTAGTTGAAACCATTTAACGGCCGCACTGTAATCTTGAGGTACGCCTTGTCCTTGGCTATACATATTGCCTAAATTAAATTGTCCCTGAGCATTACCTTGATTCGCTGCAAGTTCAAACCATTTAACAGCCTCCGTATAGCTTTGTGTAACGCCTAAGCCTTGGTAATACAGTGTGCCCGTATTTACTTGTGCGTTAGCATCGCCCTGTTGTGCTTGCTGTATAAGGCTTGCCGTGTCTGCTGTCACTAAGCCTGAAAATAATAAATAGGCTGTTAAAATTAGGCTGTTAACTATGTTCATAGTTTGATTATCAAGTAGTGCTATTAATGAGGGCTTTAGCATAACAAAATCGCACAAGTGATGTTAAATACTAAAGTATTTACTACAATACCTTCGCCAAACGGAAAAGCTAATTCGATAAAATAAAATTCCAGATCGGCTAGAATATATGGATTTCAAGCTGAACTCTACAGGCTGTGACCATGAACACTATCATTACAA
>CAIVYW010000193.1 GCA_903910205.1 uncultured Methylococcaceae bacterium
AATTCTATGATTTCTTGCTTTAGTTCATTCGACAAATATTCATCTGAATCAAGTACAAATATCCAATCATTATTAATTGGTAGCTTATTAAGAGCATATTTTCTTTGTGCTGAAAAATTGTCAAATTTTCTATAGTATATTTTTGCACCATAACTTTCAGCTATGGAAACAGTTTTATCTGTAGAATAACTATCTAAAACTATAACTTCATCTGCTAAATCCTCAATATTTTTCAATGCATATTCAATATTTACTTCTTCATTGTATGACAATATAATAACTGTTATATTATTCATATGGCTATATCTCTTATATTTTCAATAGCATCTTTGAAACCAAAGATCATTTTTCCCAAAGTTCTTTCATTGGAATAGAACTCATAAGCGTTCTTCCCTAACCGTGATGACAAAGAAGAATCTACACATAAGGATACAAGAATCTCTTTTAGCTCATCAAAGCTATTAAACAGCAACGCATTCCTATCAGGAATTAAATTAGAAAACTCTGGGCCATGTTTTCCTGAGTGATTTGTGACCACCGGAATACCATACGCAAAGCTTTGCAAAACACTAAGCCCAACAGGTCCAGGAGAAATATATGCATAGGCCTGATGAAAAAAATACTTTAATTTTTCTTCATCAATAATTTCCCCAAGAAAATTTACTCTATCAGAAATATTTAGTTGATTGGCTAAAATTTTTAAATTTTCATTCTCAACACCAGAACCAATAATATTTAACTTAACGTAACTAGGGATTCGATCCAGTATCTCTGAAAAGGAACGAATTAGAATATCAACTTGTTTTCTCTTCTGTGCTCTTCCAACAAATATAAAACTATTTTTAATCGAACTAGAACCGTCAGAACAATTTGAAATATACATCGTATTTGGTGCGACAAATATCTTTGAATTTGCGATACCACGGGAATTCATACGGACAACTTCTGAATTACTATATAAGAGAATGCCATCTGTAATCAACATCAATAAATCACGTACTTTGTTAATAAGAATATTATTACTATATCTATGCCCCCAAAAAATAAACCTAGCGTTTTTTTTAAAAAAAACCGCCAGAACATTATTTAACCAACGCACATCAAACATGGCAATAATTACATCATATTCATCACTAGCAACTTGAGTTAAAACTCCACTTTGAATATAAAATGGTCCTATCTTTTTATTAGGCATTATTATTTCATTAAATACCCTATCTATACCCATTACCTTAGCACCAGAGTGCAAAACAGTTACGTTGTAATATTTAGATAGCTCTACATAAACAGGAATTCTATAGTGAGGAATAGAATTCTGCAAAATTAATACATTCTTCATATGCTATTTGATGTGGTTATGTAAAATTAAATTATATTCAATAATAATTTTTAAAAAATTTCTAAGGTAATTTTAAAAGAAAACATCAATTTCTTCTAAAAAAGACAACAGGCGTTTAGCTTGACTATAATTGCTTTTATTTTCAAGTACAAATTGTTTTGCATGGTAACCAAATTCATTTAACTCTTCTTTTGGTTTCAATAGCAAGTTATTAAGGGTTTGATAGATTCCATCTATACTCTCATCGGTAAATAAATAAACAAATGGGATATATTCTTTAGGCATACCAGGCAACAGTGTTGTCACTATTGGGGTACCGGATGCCATGTACTCCATATTTTTTGAAGGGAAAGAGTATTTTGTAAATTCTTCCGTACTTGAACGCGGATTGATTAATAAAGTTGCTTCAAGTTGTCTTTCAACAACAATATTATTTGAAACAATACCTCGATAGACAACTCTTTTATCCAAACTCATATAATATGGCATGTCCTTTTCCATTTCGCCGTGTCCATAGATATGTAGTCGTAAATCATCATCTTCTAATTTTGAAAAGGCTTCAATCAGCTTTTTTATGCCATATTTTTCATAAATTCCACCGGCATAAATTAAAATTCTTTCCGAAGACTTATGCTCTAATAGATTCGTATTAGCCACCATTTTGGCATCAACTAAACCTTCCATGATTATATAAGGTTTATGATGCCGATTGACTACTTCGTTCATTGGTTCTGTTAATAATAAGTAGCCATCAAAATTCCCTATAATTTTTGTTATAAAACTATTGATAACTTTAGATTTAACATCATTCTGTTGATAACTATCTCTCATCGTTAAGTTAGGCACATCAGTAACAATGGCTATAGTTTTTGTGTTAGTTAACTTACATGCCAATAATGCGGATGTGGTAACTGTGAGGCTACGGACATCAAAAATGGCCACCTTGTCTTCACGTCTTCTAACTAAATTCCACAAAGTTGTTTTAGAAAAAGCATAGATAAAAATAATGACATTTTTAAGGACAGGTAAATTTATTGTCGGAATATATTTGTAGTGTATGTTATCTATAACTTCAGATGGTATATTCCATAATCGTTGATGATGGCTTTTCGATACGACCGGGATGATGCTTAATGTTTCTACACAACAATATTTATTATGAAAAGCTAATCCTTCGGCAAGCAATCTATGAAATTTTTGTACAGCTAACCCCGGTTTAATAACAGATGTATTGAAGATATAATCTATTACCCGAGGTGAGCATAACGAGCTGATATACAATATATTTTTCATCGAATAATTTTATTTAATAGAATATTCATTGAGAATTTTAGCCAATCTTTTTAAGTTATTTTTTTTTGAATAATTATTTTTTGCATATTTAAATCCACTGCTAGCATATAAAAATAATAATTCATTATCTGATATTAACTCCCTAATATCGCTAATTATATTTTTCTCATTATTTTCACAAATAACTTTACCCGCATTCACTAGTTTAATATGCTCAATAGAGGCAATTCCAATAGGTCCATAAGCTAAAATAGGTTTTCCAGATGCCATATATTGAGGTATTTTTGTAGATAATGAATATTTAGTAAACTTAACATAATTTTCTTCGAACGATTCTATATGAAGTAAAACATCCGCTTCTCTCAATGCAGATGCAACTTCATAACTTTTTATTGAGCCTGCAAATTGTGTTGAAGAATATTTATTGAAATAATCGGCATAAGTATTTATTTCCTGAATTGGGGCATATATTTTTAGTGAAATATTTTTTTTATATTCATTAATCTCTTCAAT
>CAIVYW010000194.1 GCA_903910205.1 uncultured Methylococcaceae bacterium
GACGGATGGTACTACTTTGTGGAGAATTACCCACAACGGTGTTGACTCCCACGCGATCCACTTTCATTTGTTCCATGTACAAATCGTCAATCGGGTCGGTTGGGATGGTGGGGTGCGTCCAACAGAACCTAACGAACTGGGTTGGAAAGATACCGTGCGTATGAATCCTTTGGAAGATATAGTTGTGGCTCTGCGCCCTAAAGTGATGACTACTTTGCCATTCAAAGTGCCGAATAGTCATCGTCTTTTAGATCCTGCACAGGCCGCTGGTGGTGGAAATGGTTTTTATAATCTAGATCCATCTACGGGTAATGCTTCTACCGTGACTAACGTTAACGTCAATTACGGTTGGGAATACATTTGGCATTGCCATATTTTGGGTCATGAAGAAAACGACATGATGCGTACTATCGTAGTTGCACAAACACCTGATACGCCTACTGCTGTATCAATTACTGGCATTACTGCGGCGACTGTTAACTGGATAGATAACTCCATTATCTCTAATTGGGTAACTATACAACGTTCACTTGATGGTTTAACCAATGCAGATGGTTCATTCACAACGGTCAATGCCACTTTAAATGTACAAGAGCCTGAATGTGCAATTCAGACAGGTTGTGCCAGAAGTTATGTTGATACCACTGCACCGGTAGGTAGCTCGGTTTATTATCGCGTTATGGCTAACAATACAGCCGGTGCGGGTGATGTAAATAACCCGTTGCCTACTAATTTGTTGCCTGCTATTGCAGGTGGTACCGTCACGCCGTTAACACCAAGGTTGGCTGGTTACGATAACGTAACGTCACAGTCAGTTTGGTCTAGTGTAGTTTCACGGATTGCTATTCCAATTGCGGGTATCAATAATACTAGTCTGACCTATGCTGCTCAATTGGTAAATACTACGAGTACAGCGCAGTTGGTCACGATTAGTAATACGGGTACTGGAAATCTAATTTTCCCAACATTGGCTGCAGTAAGTACAAACTATGCAATCTCGGCTAATACCTGTACTACAGTTGCACCAGGGGCAAGTTGCGCAATCAGTGTGAGCTTCGCACCGACTACAACTACTGGAGTATTTACGGGTACGTTGACTATTCCCACCAATGATACGGCTCATAATCCTTTGACCGTAGCACTGACGGGGTCTATTGCGGCGTTGAATGCTGCTACAGGCTTAACAGCTAATGCAACCTCAGGTACACAAGTCGCGCTGTCATTTACCAACACGTCTATAGGTCAAACGGGTTATCAGGTGTTAGCGCAACTGCCACCAGTAGCTCCAGGCAATTTGGTAGTAGTAAAAGGAACTGCAGCAGCAAAAACCCTGACCTTCACGTTACCAACTAACAAAGGTTCTGGTTATGCAACAGCGCCGATCGTGTCGATTTCTGGCATGAATGCTAATGTTAATTGTCCGGCGCCAACAACCGTTACGCTAACCAATGGGGCTGTTTCTGCAGTTTCAACGGTGACTTGTACGGGTGGAACTAACGCTAATTGGAACAATGGCTCAACCCCGGTGGCGACCTTTACGGGTGGCACTTCTGCGATGACTGTAATGCCAGCGACTAATGTAAGCCTAACGCCTGCTTTACCTGCACAAAATACTGTGACTAAAGCGATAGTAACAATGCCTAGTGCATTGACGGCTTACAATTATGGCTTCCAAGTAGCACCTTTGTTTAATGCAATAGGGGGTGTGGTAAGTAATACTGCAACTTTGGATATGACAGCGGCACCGCTAGTCCCTGCAAACTTTGCAGCGGTTCAGGGCGGTACTGGCTTGCTTAATCTGTCATGGACCCCTGATGCAAATGCTACGACCTACAATCTGCAATCACGTATTTATACTGCAGGTATCTGGTCAGCTTGGAGTGGCAACACTGTGATCGCAGGTAATGTCGGTAACTATGCTTTCACCGGTACTACTGGAACAATCTATCAGTTCCAAATAAATGCAGTGAATCCTAAGGCTACTTCACTCTATGCAACTTATCCGTCATCAGGCGGTAGCGGTGCGGTATTAAGTGCAGCGACAATTAGTGGCGGTCAAGTGACTAGCAGCTCATTAACTGCGGGTGGTACTGGCTACTTGATGGCTCCGTTAGTTAGCATCACAGGGGGTTCTAACACTAAAGCAAATGCAGTCTTAGGAGCTGTACCAGCACCAAGCGCGACCTACAGTGTGTCAGGTACGATACCCGTCACTAACTCTGGTAATGGTTATTCAATTGCCCCAGTCATAACATTATCAGCGCCTAATGCGTTAACAGCTACAGTGGCAGCAGCGCAAATCAATGCGACCACTAATTGGCAAACAGCTGGTGCGAAGACTGTGACACTAACGGCTGCTAACCAAGGTTCTGGTTATGCCTCTGCTGTGACAACTGCTCAAGTGGGTGTGAGTTGGGCAACGGGTCATGTTGGTACGGTCACCGGTGTGACCATGGGAACCGGTGCTACTGCAGGAAAAGTGATTTCAATAGCAATCACAATGCCTGCTAGCACAACTACCAACGCACTTTCTAGGCCAACGGCGATCACCATTGCCGCGCCTGCTAAGTCGCAAGCCACAGCAACTGCTACAGTGCTTAATAACATCGTGACTGGTGTAACGATCACTAGTGGCGCTGGGTATGTAACGGCACCGACAGTTAGTATTGCAGCGGCAAACTTAACATCTTCTGCGGCTACAGCTACAGCTACTGTTGTCGGTGGTGTGGTAACTAGCATCAACGGTCTGCCATCAGGTAACAATTACACGGTGGCACCGACAGTGACCCTTACTCCGGTTATAGGTATATCTGCACCTTGATTTTGGAGTATGGCTAATAAGCCGCGTAGCTTGGGTTGCGACTACATCGCAACCCAACTTTTCGGGTGGGATGTTGAGTTGACAATAAAATACGGCAAATCAACCTAATTTAATTAAACCGGGCCAGCGGCACTGCCGTTGGCGCACACAAAACACGGTCGGGTGTGATTCCCGACCCCTTTTTTACATAGCATCGAAAGTTTCGGTGTCATGTAAAAAAGGGATTTATAGCAGCATAACAGGAAAGTTAGTTCTAGCAGTGTCAGGTAGACATACCCTTATATGTTTGCCACAAGAGTCACAGTTATTTAGTCCGTATCAGTACTCCAAACATACTGAATAGTTAATTTAATAAACCTGATATTAAGACTTATAAATTTAAACCGAAGCAACGTTATCAGCGTAGACCGGACTAGATTATCACTTTAAAACAACCTTTTAAGAGAAAATAAAGCATGAAAAAAATACAAGATAGAGTAGATAAACCTACTAATTCATTCACTATGCAACTTTTACGTTCATCCACAGTTTTACCTTTAATTGGATTTAACGATGCTAAGCGTAGCGCAGGAAAAGTGTTCGCCGTTGGGACTCTACTGGGTGCCTCGTTGTTTTCGTTATCAGCTGTCGCCAACACGCTTTACTCCCAACCACCTTCTGCTTTTTCTAGCACGATGCTGTCGCAAGCGGATGTGGGTTTTTCGGATGGCTCTGCTTGGGTCAATGACGATTTTATTGCTACCCAATCAGGCGCGATATCAAATATATCCTGGCAGGGTGACGCACAACCTACAGGTAATACTGGGTTTACTATTACCATTATTCCGGTTGTAGATAGTAAGGGTAATGCTTATACACCGACGCTTCCAGAACTCGCAACAGTAACGCCGCTGATGACATTTACTGTACCCGGCAACGCAGGACAGACTTTAAATAACGGTACTTTATATAATTTTAATGCGGTATTGCCGACCCCTTTGAATCTCGTTAAAGGTACTCGTTACTGGATAAATATTGAATCTACAGGACTTAATCCCTGGGGCTGGGCGAATGGTACGGGTGGCAATGCCTCGATTAATTATTGCCAACAAACACCGTATAGATGTGATTTAGGCGTAAGTGACCGGGCTTTTTCACTTAACGACACTACCGTTACTGCCAGTTTAGTTTCGGGTGAAGTTAACGTGGCTTACCCTGTTACGGCCTTAGCGGGTACTATCTCAGGCAATAGTTTATTAGATATTACTACCGTGCCACCGGGCATGATAGTTAATCAGAGTACTGTGCCTTGGACTGTTTCCGGTACACCCACTCAGACGGGCAACTACACGTTCACAGTCATCGGAAATGCCACGGATGATATTTTTAATATCACGATTGCAAGTCCTGTTGCTCTGACTTCGACTACGCTGGCTAACGGTACTGTTGGCACTGTTTATTCAGCGACTGTCTCCGCCACTGGCGGGTCAACGCCTTATCACTGGTCTGTTACTGGTTTGCCTGCAGGCTTAACGTATGCCGTTTCTACTGATACTAAGACCGTAACACTTTCCGGTACACCTGCTGTAGGATCTGCAGGCCTAAATAACGTGGCTTTCACGATCACTGACGCTGCAGGAGCCGCTATTAGCCCTACGCCAATCTTAGCTTTAACCATTGGGGCTGCACCAGTAGCTGTAATTCCCGTTGTTATTTCCACCAGTTCGCTATCTTCCGGCACTGAAAACACCGTATATTCGACTACGCTTTCCGCAAGCGGCGGAACAGCGCCGTTTAGATGGGTCGTGACAGGGGCTTTGCCCGTTGGCTTAACATTAGATACTACGGGAAAACTTTCTGGTACACCTGCGACTGGAACTGTGGGGGCATATAGTCCAACATTTACCGCTACTGACAGTAAAAATGCAAGTAGCCAAAAAAATCTTAGCTTAACAATTAAAGCAGCAAGCAGTTCCAACCCAAGCACAACTTGCCCTACTGTAAACAATACACAAAATGGCTCAGCCAAAATTACTGAAGTTGAGGATCATTATATTTTGGTAGGAAAAACTAAGGTTGCAATTTCTAAGTGCACCCAATTAACCTTCGCTCAGGGGGCCACTAAGCTTAAAGTGGGCGAAACTGTTAACTGGACTGGCAGTAATATTGGAGGCGTCATTACTGCTAGCAGTATGACCATAACACCATAAACCACTTTGACTAAAGTCGATACGGGGTATCAAGCTTAGATCTATGAGAAATTATATCCTTACTTGTAGCAAGCCCATTGTGCCCTAGGGCAGATAAACATTTCGTGCATCTTCTCACATGATAATTAAATGTACTAAGAATGAACTGTAAGGCAGAAAGCCAATATATTTCATCCGGATTATACAAATAATCCGGATTTTATTTTCAAACTTAACTTTAAAAGGTTCCATCAATGATACATAACAAATTGAACGGATTAGCGGCTTTATTAATGAGCTGCGCTATTTTACCTGCGGCGAATGCTAAAGAAGCACACGAGACAAAATATACCAAGGAAGCAGTACAAAGCGCTTCGACTAGGGATGACAAGTCAGATAAAAAGAAGGTTAGCTATGGTATCGGTGTCGATATAGGGCGTAATTTTAAACGATTGGATCTGGATTTAGATCTTGATGCCCTAAGCAAAGGCCTTAAAGATGCAAATACCGGAAAAACTCTAGATCTTACTGAGGATGACTTGCGTAGCATCATGAGCAATTATCAAAATGAGCTTAAGCAAAAGCAGGTCATTGCCTTGAAAACGATAGGCGATGCTAATCAAAAATCAGGGGAGGCTTTCTTGATAGAAAATGCGAAGAAAGAAGGTGTGGTAAGTCTTCCCAGTGGTTTACAGTATAAGATTTTAACAAAAGGGGAGGGAGATGTACCCGGTGCTGAGGATACGGTTTCCTGCTATTATCGTGGCTCCCTACTTAATGGAACTGTGTTTGACAGTTCGTCTAAAACTGGTAAACCTGCCTTATTTAAAGTCAGCGGTGTTATCCCAGGTTGGCAAGAAGCCTTAAAGCTGATGCCATTAGGCTCTAAATGGCAGATATTTATACCCTCACAACTTGCTTATGGTCAACGGGGGGCCGGACGCGACATTGGCCCTAACTCGACGTTGGTCTTTGAAGTGGAGTTGATCTCTGCACAAAAAGAATCGGCTGTACCAGCGGCATCTTAAGTTTTAAGCGATATTATTGCATTTTTATAGGATGTGATGAACGACAGTGAAGTGCATCATTTCTGATAAATTGATGCGCTTCGTAGATCCTATTCGGATGTTTTATTTATTGCGAGTTACTTCACCTTAATTTAAATTCATTTCGAGATTTATATGATTCCACATTCTTCTTCTTTTAAAGATACGCGCTGGGATACTTCTAAGCGTATATCAAGCCGCCAGTTAATTTGTTTATGTCTGATGACCCTTGCATTTACTGCAAATGCCGAACCGCTTCTTAGCCCCCTGCGTCAGAATAGTTGTCGCCTCAAATTTTAAAAAAAATAAAATTTGAGATTAGAAATGAAAACATATAAAAGATATTCGGCAGGCTTCAAAGAACAAGCCTTGGTAAAAGTATATAGTCGTAGCAATGACCAA
>CAIVYW010000195.1 GCA_903910205.1 uncultured Methylococcaceae bacterium
GAACAGCTATTTCGAGGGAGAAATGGCAGGTAATCGCCAAGCGAAGCGTGGTCGTTCCAAGGAGAAACGTACTGATTGCCCATTGGTCACGCTTGGGTTAGGTGGTTTCCAATATAAATTACACCTTAATTAACCGCATAATATTTTTTTGTTAGACATTACTACAAAGCCAGTGTAGATAAACATTGGAAGTAATAAACTCATATCGATGTATCCCATGATTGATCTTGTGCTCAAAAAACTTGTTCCAGAGCAAATCGCTGATATCCGTTTGGCAGCGTCCAAAATGAGTGGCTTTCAGCGTCGAGAATTTACGGCTGAAATGTCATCAAAATATTGTGGTGCTAATGCTCGATTAACTGAAAAAATATTTTGTTGGTCAAGGACTACAGTATCAACAGGTTTAGGTGAAAAGCGCACTGGTATTGTTTGTATTGGTTCGCAAGCAAGCTGTTGCGGGAACAAGCCTTGGGAAGTGAAGCACCCTGAAATAGCAGACTTTTTGCGTAAAATTGCCGAATATGAATCTCAGCAGGATCCCACGTTTCAAAGTCCTATCGCATTCACGAGATTGACGGCAAAATCTGCTTTGAATGCCTTGAAAGAAGCGGGATTTAATGATAGCGACTTACCATCACCAAGTAGTATGGCAGAGATATTAAATCGTTTGGGATACCGCTTGCGAAAAGTTGTCAAAGCTAAACCATTAAAAAAGATTAAAGAGACTGATGCAATATTTGACAATATTAAAAAAAAGACAAGGAGACCAAAGATTCTGATGAGCATATTGTTAGATTGAGCATGGACTGCAAGGCAACCGTCAAGATAGGTGAATTTTCCAGGGGTGGTTTAAGCCGTGGCAATAACAGAGCTTGTGATCACGATTTCGCTACACAGGGAAGTCATACACCATGCGGAATTGTGAATGAAGACTCGGGTGCCTTGTACATCAATATGGGGAGTTCATATAAAACGAGTGACTTCATTATGGATACGATCAAAGATTGGTGGAAAAACCAGAGTGTGAAAGAGCAACAAGATATTGACAAGATACAGTTGAAGATGGATAACGGGCCAGAAAGTAGTGGCGTACGCACACAATTTCTGAAGTGCATCGTAGAGTTTTGCGACGCAATTAGCAAACCCATACAGCTTTTGTATTACCCGCCCTATCACAGCAAATACAATCCCATTGAGCGTTGCTGGGGGATTTTAGAAGAGCATTGGAATGGCACCTTACTGAGCAGCGTTGATGTCATGATAAATTGGGCAAAAACCATGACTTGGAAAGGAATTCACCCCATTGTCAAAGCCAGTACAATTGTTTACGAGAAAGGTATATCACTCACAAAATCGGCTATGATCGCAATTGAAAAACGTCTGCAACGAAACCCTATGTTGCCAAAATATGACATTCTCATTGAACCAATTGCTGTTGTATGAGGGTATGATTATTAGTGTAAATCACCTAAGGTGGTTTCCAATATAAATTACACCTTAATTAACCGCATAATATTTTTTTGTTAGACATTACTACAAAGCCAGTGTAGATAAACATTGGAAGTAATAAACTCATAGCGAGGTATCCCATGATTGATCTTGTGCTCAAAAAACTTGTTCCAGAGCAAATCGCTGATATCCGTTTGGCAGCGTCCAAAATGAGTGGCTTTCAGCGTCGAGAATTTAC
>CAIVYW010000196.1 GCA_903910205.1 uncultured Methylococcaceae bacterium
GTCGGATAGACGGGGCTAGTCTGTGAAGTGAACGGTGCAGTAATGTCGTCAGCAGCAGAAACCAGTGAGCAGTAGCGATACCTACTCACTCTTAGGAAACTAGGAATCCCCTTCCTTCAGGTGGGGGAGGATGTCAAGCGGTCTTATAAATACTCAATTAAGATATCAGCAAATTCACTGCATTTAACTTCGGTAGCATTGTCCATAAGGCGTGCGAAATCATAAGTCACGCGTTTGCTGGCAATAGCGGCATCCATCGCTTTGATAATGGCATCAGCGGCTTCTGTCCAGCCCATATAACGCAACATCATTTCACCCGACAAAATCAGCGAGCCTGGATTTACTTTATCAAGATCCGCATATTTAGGCGCTGTACCATGCGTGGCTTCAAAAACCGCCGTACCTGTTTGGTAATTGATATTACCACCGGGGGCGATACCTATACCGCCCACTTGCGCTGCCAAGGCATCCGATAAATAATCACCATTTAAGTTTAAAGTAGCTATCACATCAAACTCTTCAGGGCGTGTTAACACCTGTTGTAAGGCAATATCGGCAATGGCATCTTTAATTAAGATGCGCCCTTGTGCCAGCGCTTCGGCTTGTTCTTGATTGGCAGCGTCTTCGCCCTGTTGTTTGCAGGTTTTTTCCCATTGCGCCCAACTGTAAGTTTGCAGAGGATATTCACGTTCGGCCAGATCATAAGCCCACTGCCTAAAAGCACCTTCGGTGAATTTCATAATATTGCCTTTATGGACAATGGTCAGGCTTTTGCGCTGGTTAATCAGGCAATAATCAATAGCAGAGCGAATTAGCCGTTCAGTGCCTGCTTGCGAGACCGGCTTAATACCGATGCCTGAACTTTCTGGAAAACGAATCTTGGCATATTGCTCAGGGAAGTGTTCCTGTAATAGCTTTAAGAATAATTTATTATCAGCACTGCCTTGTTCAAATTCGATGCCGGCATAGATATCTTCGGTGTTTTCTCTAAAGATCACCATATCCACTGCGCCCGGATTTTTAACAGGCGAGGGCACGCCTTGAAACCAGCGTACTGGGCGTAAGCACACATACATATCTAGCATCTGCCGCAAGGCTACATTTAACGAACGTATGCCACCACCGATCGGTGTGGTCAATGGGCCTTTAATGGAGACTAAATAATCACTACAGGCAGTCACAGTCTCATCAGGCAGCCACGTATTAAACAGACGCTGGGCTTTGCCGCCCGCATACACTTCCAGCCAATGAATTTTTCGTTGCCCGGCATAGCTACTTGCAACAGCGGCATCTAAAACCCGAACCGTGGCGCGCCAGATATCAGGTCCCGTACCATCACCTTCTATAAAAGGAATAATAGGATTGTCAGGCACCATCAGTTTGCCGTTTTGCAAAGTAATGGCTGAGCCGTAAGGCGGTGGAGTGAGATGAGACATGAGTAACTCCTGAGTTGATAAATTGATAGTGCCTACAGTGCAATGGCTTAGACTAGCACTGAAAGACATCAAAAATAAGACAAGCAAGGGCAACGATAGCAGAAGAAAGCATTAAAATACTAAGGAAATTTTGATGCAAGCGAACAGGGCAAACTATTGCTAGGCCACTCTACTCAAAATGGTCAGTTTTTCGGTTTTACTTTTTGTAAAAACAGAGTGAGAAGGTATCTGTTTTAAAAATCATATCAAATACAATGAATATTACCCCTCCTTTGAAAAAGAGGGGCAATTATTCTGACTCAGAGTGCTTGCACTCTATTTCTATGATTTTCAGCGTATAAAATACAAAATAACGTATATTTGCCGTTGTTTTGCTAACGCTTTAGCGTTTTAAGACTTTTCGTTGCCGATGAAGCGCTAGGTACTCCACTAACAAGTCCACTAGTCGTGCTAGTTGCCACAATTTGATAATAATAGGTAGTCGCTTTATTCAGGCCAGAGATTATGGCTTTCTGGCTGGTAGCACTCGTGCCAACGATCACCTTTGAAGTAAGACTATTGGTTGCGGTTCCATAGTTAACCTGACCTGTAGCAGAGACATTAGTGGTCCAATTAATGGTCGCGCTGGTGGCGGTTATATTTCCAACATTAGAGGATGTTATATTAATGGCTGGCAGTGGTGTTGTAACCGTCGCTACATTGCTTGGAGCAGAAGCTATACCACCCGCATCAAGGGCAACAACCGTATAACTATAGGTTGTTCCTGGAGCTGCACTACTATCGATAAAACTTGCGTTAGGGCTTGAACTAATCGGACTACCATTTCTATTAATCGTGTAACTGGCAACCCCCGTTGATGCTGTCCAAGACAGATTAACTGTTGTTGAACTACTTGCGCTTGCCGTAAGATTTGTAGGAGCAGATAGAGGAGCAGCAGGAAAGACTAGGAGGCTGTCCGAAAATAAGTCAGGGCTAAAAGCAATTCTACTGTCATCTGGAAAATTTTAAATTTTCAGATGAGTCTGTTTTAAAAATAACACATTAACTATGCTGCAAATGGGTTGTTCA
>CAIVYW010000197.1 GCA_903910205.1 uncultured Methylococcaceae bacterium
AGGTTTAATACTAGCCCATCGGAATCGGCGTTGCAAGTCTGATGTGAATATATATCTGATGTTTTAATGGAGAAGAAGTTGAAAAGTAGACTTTAGTTTATTCAGATCGTTGTCACTAGTGCTCTTGCTATGGTGCGAGCACTGATCATGCTGATAGTGTGATCTGTAAAAGATAAGCGACATTATGACTGTTAGTGGTTGCTAGCGAGGGTAGCGACTGATTTAATTAACGCGCTCAATAGTTGCAAATTAATGTTGGACTTTATTTAATGAGCAAGCAATGCTAAAGTTATAGATTATTAAATTACTGGGTATTTATTCATAAATAGCCAGTGATCAATAACCTCAACTACTTTTTAGGATACTCTCATGGCTTTTGAACTTCCTGCTTTACCCTATGCATCTAACAGATTAGTGCCTTACATTTCAGAAGAGACCTTAGAGTTTCATCATGGTAAGCATCATCAAACGTATGTAACTAATCTAAATAATCTAGTACCAGGTACTGAATTTGCTGACCTGAGCTTGGAAGAGATTATTCTTAAATCTTCTGGGCCTATTTTTAATAATGCCGCACAAGTATGGAATCATACGTTTTATTGGAATAGCCTGACACCTAATGGTGGCGGTGAGCCAACGGGCGCTTTAGCGGATGCCATTAACACTACTTTTGGTTCTTTTGAAAAATTTAAAGAAGAGTTTTCTAAGTGTGCAGTCACTACTTTTGGTTCTGGCTGGGCGTGGTTGGTTAAGAATGCAGATGGTAGTTTGGCATTAGTGAGTACTAGTAATGCCGGTTGCCCATTAACGACAGGTCAAACGCCTTTATTGACTTGCGATGTCTGGGAGCATGCTTACTATATTGATTATCGTAATGCGCGTCCTGCTTATCTGGAAGCGTTCTGGGCTTTAGTAAATTGGGATTTTGCAGTGGCTAATTTTGCTGCTTAATTTCACTGTTTGATACTGCCTTTAAAACCTTCTGTATCCTAAGGATATAGAAGGTTTTTTTATGAGCGTGATAAAATAAGTTTCTTAAAATTAATAGTAAGGCCAAGGTGGATGATGAAACGATATTTTTTCTTAAGTTTATTATTACCGTTAGTCGCTAGTGCTGACATAGTTGTGCCTGAGGCTATCAGAGCTCCTGTTGGACAGGTTGCTAAATTGACAGTACATGCAATAGGTGATCAGATTTATCAGTGTGTTTTGCATGACAATAGCTATGCTTGGCAAACACAAGCGCCTGATGCCAAGTTATTCGATATGCAGGGGCAAGTTGTTGGTAATCATTATTCTGGTCCAGTATGGGAATATAAAGAGGGAAGTCGTATTGTCGGGCGAGTTGTCAGTAAGCTTGATGTTGATCTAGGCTCATCAATTCCTTGGTTATTGGTAGAAGTTATTGCGCATCATGGGGCGGGGATGTTTTCGGACATTAATTTTATTAATCGGGTTAATACTCAGGGTGGATTATCGCCCTCTTCTTCTTGTAATGCCAATCATCTAGGTAGCGAAAAACGCATAAATTATACGGCGGATTATATTTTTTATAGTGCTCGTTAAGTATATTTCTGATAACTTCGCCATGACTCAACGGAGGGAGGTCGGTTTTTGTAGTCTAGCTGAGGTCTTATTTATTTCGATAGTCGGTAGGGTGGCCTACAACGAGATTGTCGCTATAAAATACTAATTTTAAAGCAGGTAATGTTTTAAAGGTAACTATGAATGTACTGCATTTTTTGTAAGATTGCGTTACAATGTCACAAAATACTCTATATCCCCGCGCCCTACGCGCATCAAATACTCTACTACAGGTAAATCCATGTCCAATGATGTTTCAACATTACCCTCTTTCCGTGATTTAGCGCTGATTGAACCTTTGCTAAAAGCTCTGGAGGATGTCGGTTATGAAACACCTTCGCCCATTCAGGCACAAGTTATCCCACATATGCTCCAAGGCAAAGATGTTTTGGGTCAAGCACAAACAGGTACCGGAAA
>CAIVYW010000198.1 GCA_903910205.1 uncultured Methylococcaceae bacterium
GCATTCCGCACCCCCCATTTATACTTTTGAATTATTTTTATGTCCATATTTTTCAACAAGTTAATGTTTAATGCTTACTGCGGTGTTTTCATCTTTCAGCTTAATATTGACTGAGAATGGATGGTAAAACATGAGCTGTTAGTTCCGATGCAGTCCACTCAGAAAAACGGATTATAAAAAGTCTTTTATTATCAATAAGTAAAAAAATACTAAAAATTTTTATGGGGTGCGGAATGTCGGTACTATTTACACTGTCCAGCCTTAAGTTGGTAGCCGAAATTTCCAAGCCTTAATTCAAAAAGCATCGATAAAATGCGACTATAACCGACTATTTTGAGTCTTATTCGTGATTAGTATGGTGATAGATTTTCTAAAGGGTTCTTAAAGATGAACGTTAAAATTGCAACAGCTCAATATGATATTAGTTTTTTGACAGATTGGTGTGCTTATCAGACAAAAATAGAGCGCTGGGTAGCTGAAGCTAGTGCGCAAGAAGCTAACATCCTAGTGTTTCCAGAGTACTTTAGTATGGAGTTGGCCTCATTATTTGCTCAGGAAATTTATTCATCCCTAAGTAAACAACTGGTGGCTATGCAATCATTGCATGATGATTTTATTGCGCTATTTACAAGCTTAGCTCAACAGCATGGTTGTATTATTCAAGCAGGAACCTTTCCAGTTCTTATTGAAGGAGAGGTTTATCATAACCGCGCCTATTTATTTATGGCGGATGGTAGGGTTGATTATCAAGATAAACTGATGATGACGCGTTTTGAAAACGAGCATTGGTTAATCAAAGGCGGTAGCGATTTGAAATGCTTTGATACGGAGTATGGAAAAATTGCCATTAACATTTGTTATGACAGCGAATTTCCCTTATTAGCTAGAAAACAAGTAGAAGCGGGTTGTATATTGATTTTAGTGCCTAGTTGTACGGATACTGTGGCCGGTTTTAATCGCGTTAAAATTGGCTGTCAAGCTAGAGCCTTAGAAAATCAATGTTATGTTGTTCAGGCTTCG
Organism: uncultured Methylococcaceae bacterium; assembly: GCA_903910205.1. Lineage (GTDB taxonomy): Bacteria > Pseudomonadota > Gammaproteobacteria > Methylococcales > Methylomonadaceae > Methylobacter_C. The sequence goes on from CAIVYW010000198.1 coordinate 1,021, forward strand.
TTAGTCGGTAATGCACCGTGGTCAGAAGCGGTAGATGTTAATGTGGGGGCGGCGGCTATTTACACTCCAGTGGACAGAAGTTTTCCTGATAATGGTATTTTGTCGGTAGGTGTTTTTAATGAGGTGCAATGGGTAGTCGCAGAAATATCACCTAGCGCTTGTGCAACAGTAAGGGAGCAAGGCCAAGTTTTTAATCATAGAGATTGGCCGTTGCAGGTAGCTTTGGTTAAAAGCTAGCGTAATGCTTGCTCTGTTTGTTGCAGCCAGTGATTCAGGTTAGGCTGTCGTAATAATTCTTTTATAACTAAACAGGCTTGCTGAAAATTATTTTCGGCAGCACAGCTTAAGCCTTCGCCTAATTCCATACTTTCAGCCTTAATGCTCATTAAAAAACTGGGGGGCGGTGTTTGTTTTTTTATTGAAACATACACCGCTAAAACCGCAGCAGGACTCATAGCATGTGTGGTGTAGCTTTTATCTCTGGCAGCTGACAGTTGTGAAAAATCAAAGCTGTTAATGCAGGCAACAGAAGCATCGACAAATAGGACTAATGAGCGATGTTCTAAGTCTAGGGCATGTTCTATTTGCAACTGAAAGTCGGTTAATAGTTCTATTTCTGTTAAATCACAATGACTTTCAATATAGTCCAATAATAACGGCCCCAAAGCATCATCGCCGCGACTAAGATTGCCGTAGCCGAATATCAGTATCGGTTTAATCATGCCAGTCGTTCGACTTGACCATTACTGTGTTTAACCAGCTTATCAATTAATTGACCATTAGCGTCCATTAGTTCCAACTGTAAAGGCATTTTCCCCATGGCATGAGTGGCGCAAGACAAACAAGGGTCATAAGCGCGTATGGCTACTTCCAGATTATTTAATAAGGGTTCGGTGAGTTCTCTGCCAGATAAGTATTCGGCGGCTACTTGGCGTACCGATTCATTCATCGCTCTGTTATTACTGGTGGTAGAAACGATTAAATTAGCTTTGGTGACGATGTCATTTTCATCAACTTGATAATGATGAAATAAAGTACCGCGAGGCGCTTCGATCACCCCTACGCCTTCATAGCGCTTCTCACCTTTTGCGACTAAATCTAAACCCATAATGTCGGGATCATGGAGCAGTTCTTTAATAGCTTCAGCACAATGCAATAGCTCAATCAAACGCGCCCAATGAAAGGCTAGGGTGCTATGAACCATCGCGCCTGAGCTATGCGCTTTAAAAACGATACGGGCGGCTTCTGCTTGCGGTGTATTAATAAGGTCACAGTTATTAATTCTGGCTAAAGGTCCGACTCGATACCAGCCATCTTCTTGACCTAACGATAATAAATAAGGGAATTTCATGTAGGTCCATGAGCGGACTTCTTCGTGGATATAATCGTTATAGTGACAGTAATCAACATGATCCATGATGATCTCACCTTGGGCATTCTTAGCGCGCAAGCCACCATGATAAAGTTCTAGTGCTCCATTTGGCTGAGTTAAACCCATATAATTAGTGGCTATGGTGGCAAAGTCATCGAAATAAGGCAGATTCGATTCATGTACTGTTTTAATGAGCGTTACTGATGCGGCTGCCCAGGCGACAATTTGATCGATGTCTTCTAGTAAATAGTCGCGTTCGGCTTTAGATAATGATTTATTCATACCACCGGCTATAGCGCCTGTGCCATGGATACGTTTTCCTGAGACCATGCGTATCACTTCTTGTCCGTATTTTCGGAGCTTAACGCCTTGTACGGCTAAATCAGGATAAGCGGCCAGAACGGCCATAATCGAACGTTGACTAATATCACTTTCAAAACCAAATAATAAATCTGGGCTGGATAAATGAAAGAAATGCAGTGCATGAGATTGCAGTACTTGTCCGAAATGCAGCAAACGTCTTAGCTTGTCGGCTGAAATAGGTAGGTTCTCGGGATCTACACCGACTAATTGATCAATGGCTTTAGCGGCAGCTAAATGATGACTGACAGGACAAATGCCGCATAATCGTTGTACTAAAACAGGTAATTCCCAATACGGACGGCCTTGAATAAAACGCTCAAAGCCTCGAAATTCAACGATATGCAGGCGAGCTTGTTGTATTTTATTATCTGCGTCCAATAGCAAGGTCACTTTACCGTGACCTTCGACACGAGACACAGGATCAACAACGATGCGTTTAAGATTTTCAGGATTCTTGGCGGTTTCTAAATGTTGATACATAGTGATTCTGACTCCTAAGAGGAACAGTGGGTTTACTTAATTGATAATGGCATTGTTGTGGCAATTCATCATGATGAAATCTAATATTTTATAGCTTGATTCTACGCAGGTATTCATAATAATCAATAGCTATAAAGCAGGGCGAGTGCTATTTGAGAATTTATGGCCAGATGTTGGTTAATTTTAATTAATAGCAGCGCCCATCTTAAAGATAGGTAGGTACATGGCAATCACTAAGCCGCCAATGAGTACGCCTAAAACAACCATGATCATAGGTTCCATTAAACTGCTTAAATTATCAACCAGATTATCAACTTCTTCTTCATAAAAATCGGCAACTTTAGCCAGCATGGCATCCATAGATCCAGATTCTTCGCCTATAGCAATCATTTGTTGCACCATATGAGGGAACAGCATGGTTTGCAGCATGGCAAATTGTAATCGTTGCCCGGTTGCGACTTCTTCACGCATTTTTAGCACGGCTTCACTATACATGATATTACCACAGGCACCAGAAACCGAGTTTAATGCATTGACCAAAGGAATGCCTGCTGCTGACAAGGTAGACAGCGTTCTGGCAAAGCGAGCAATGGCTGATTTATTTAGAATAGCGCCGATCACCGGAACTTTTAATAAGGTTTTATCTAAAAAACGATTGAAAGGGCGTGAGCGCCGCTTAAAATAAATAAAGATATAAACCGCAGCGATGATTATGCCAAGTATAAGCCACCAGATTTGTTTTAACGTTTTAGACATATCAACAACTAGGCGGGTAAATATAGGGAGATCAGCACCAAAACTTTTAAAAAGATCTTCAAAGACAGGTACTACAAAGAGTAGAAGTATGGTGGTGACAATAAAAGCAACAATAATGACAGCGGCTGGGTAAGTTAAGGCTTTTTTGATTTTCTTCTTTATCGACTCGGTTTTTTCTTTATAAGTGGCAATCTTATCAAGTAGGGTTTCTAATACACCTGCGTTTTCGCCAGCATCAACCAAATTACAATATAATTCATCAAAGTAGAGCGGATTCTTTTTCAGTGATTCAGCTAAGGTGTCCCCATTTTCTAAATTGGTTTTTATACTCAGCAGCATGAGTTGCATGCTTGGATTTTCATGGCCTTTGCCAATGATGTCAAATGCTTGTACTAAAGGAATGCCGGCTTTAAGCATGGTAGCTAATTGCCTTGAGAAAATAGCAATGTCACTGGCTGTGATTTTTTGACTTCTTGTAAAGAATGGCTTAGATTTTTTTCTTATTTTTGTAACACGATAACCTTGTCGCTTTAATTCGTTACGCGCCAGTATTTCACTTTTTGCAGTAATCTCACCTTTGCTTTTTTTTCTGCTTTTATCAAGACCTTCCCAGATAAAATCAAGCTGTTCAGTTTCATTAGCCATATTAATCCTTAGTTATTCTATCTATTTCTTCTAGGCTAGTGATGCCTGTACGAACTTTATTTAAGCCTGATGTGCGTAAATCCATGATGCCTTCCTCTTTTGCAAGTTTTGCCAATTGCAAGGCATTGCCGCCTTCTAATATGAGGGTGCGCATAGAATCACTTATGGTCATCATTTGATAAATACCGATTCTGCCCTTGTAACCATTGGTACAGTGTTCACAACCAACAGGACTGTAAATTTTCAGTGTCTTTAATTCCTCTATTTTAAAGCCAGTGGCAATGAGGGTGGCTTCTGGCAGATGAGAGGGTGACTTACAGTGATCACATAAACGTCTCGCTAAACGCTGAGCGATGATTAAGATAATAGCAGACACGATATTGAAAGGTTCAATGCCCATTTGCATGAGTCGATTTAGGGTCTGTGGCGCATCATTGGTATGTAGAGTTGATAGTACTAGATGGCCTGTTTGTGCAGCCTTAACGGCAATTTCTGCCGTTTCTAAATCACGAATTTCACCGACCATAATAACGTCAGGATCTTGGCGTAAGAAAGCACGTAAGGCATTGGCAAAGGTCAGCCCTGCTTTGACATTCATATTAACTTGATTAATGCCTTCAACCGTTATTTCAACGGGATCTTCGGCGGTAGAAATATTGCGTTCGACACTATTAAGCAGGTTTAATCCCGTGTATAGCGTTACTGTTTTACCGCTGCCGGTAGGTCCTGTGACTAAAACCATGCCATAAGGCTTATTAATGGCTAGTAGAAAAAGCTGTTCTTGTTCAGGTTCAAAGCCTAATTTTTCAATGCCAATTTGAGCGCTACTTGGATCAAGGATACGTAGGACGATTTTTTCACCAAATAGTGTTGGGCATGAGTTCACTCGAAAATCAATGGCGCGGTTTTGAGAGAGTGTCATTTTAATCCGACCATCCTGAGGAACACGGCGTTCGGCAATATCCATTTTAGCCATCACTTTGATTCTGGATATGACCCGAGTTGCTATATTAGTGGGTGGGCTAGCGACTTGATAAAGTATGCCGTCAGACCGATAGCGTATACGGAAGTATCTTTCATAAGGTTCCATATGGATATCAGAAGCGCCTTTTTTGATGGCATCTAACAATATTTTGTTAACAAAGCGTACGACAGGCGCATCGTCAATTTCAGCATTACCTTCAGTCCTAATGAAATCCTCATCAGCGATATTGCTAGTAATGTCCAGATGTTCTCGCTCTATATCGAGTAAATCAGACATTGAAGTATCTGCGGCTTCTAACAGTGTTTCTATAGCTTTGAATAATTTTTTTTCATCAACCAGTATGGTTTCTGGATGTAGTTGGCTTTGAAACTTGATGTCATCTAACGCTTGAAAATTAGTGGGGTCTGAGATGGCTATAAATAAGGTATCTCCGCGTTTAAGTAGCGGAAGTATATGGTGGTTACGAATGAGTTTTTCAGTCGTTAAATTTATGGGAAGACTTTGAAGATCAATCGCATCAAGATCGAAGAACGGTAAATTGTATTCTTGTGAGGCTTTTATGGCGATTTGATGGCTATTAATAATATTATTAACGACAAGATAATTTAATAAAGGCGTTTGTTTTTTTTGTGCTTGTGCGTTATGAATTTCAGCTTCGCTTTCTGAGAGCACCCCATCTTTAATCAGGTACTGAATAAATTCACTTAATGGTCTGTTTTTAGATAGGCTAGCCATGAACAAGATTTGAAGTTAAAAGTTAAGGGCTAAAGGTTAAAGGCTAAGGGTTAAAGGCTAAGGGCTAATGTGAATTTACCCTTCGCCCTTGATCTTTAGCCTTTAACCTGTCCTTCACATCGCTAGAATTTTAGCGTGTTGTTGTTCAAGGTTACTGAGCAGTGAATCTAACTCAGCTAATTTAGCTTTCTCTTTATCGATAACAGCGGCTGGCGCTCTATCAATAAACGTTGGGTTACTTAATTTATCTTTAATTCTAGGTAAGTCATTGTTGATTTTTTGTATTTCTTTTTCCAAGCGTGCCAATTCAGCATCTTTATCAATAAGACCGGCCATGGGAATTAAAATTTTCATTTCGCCCACTAAGGCAATGGCAGATTCTGGCGTGGATTCTTCATTAGCTAGCCAGGTTATAGATTCTAAACGCCCTATTTTTTGTAAATAAACACTATTCTTGTTTAAGAAAGCTTGGTCGTTAATAGAACCATTTTGTAGTAATACCGGCAAAGGCTTGCCAGGAGCGATATTCATTTCACCACGAATACGGCGTACTCCCAGAATAAAACTCATGAGCCAATTTATTTCTGTGACAGCACTCTCATTAACGAGCGATTCATCTGCTATCGGATAAGCTTGTAGCATAATGGTGTCAGCATGAATGCCCGCCAAGGGTGCAACACGTTGCCAGATTTCTTCGGTGATAAAAGGCATTAGCGGATGGGCTAATCGTAACAGAGTTTCTAGTACTGTCAATAATGTTTTACGAGTGCCGCGTTGCAATGCCTCGTCATCGGATTGTAAGGAGATTTTGGCTAGCTCCAAATACCAGTCGCAGTATTCATTCCAAGTGAATTCATAAAGGGCTTGCGCGGCTAAATCAAAGCGATAATTGTCAATAGCATGACAGGTTGTGGTCGTGACTTGGTTGAGTCTGGAAATAATCCAGTGATCAACTTGGGTATAGGCACAAGGGGCATCAGATAAGCCATTATCCTGTTCTTCGGTATTCATCAATACGTAACGCGCGGCATTCCACAATTTGTTACAGAAATTGCGATAGCCTTCTGTTCTCGCCATATCAAAACGAATATCGCGTCCAGTTGAGGCTAAAGAAGCAAAGGTAAAGCGCAGGGCATCGGTACCGTAAGATTGTATGCCATCAGGAAAATCTTTGCGGGTGGCCTGTTCAATCTTTTTAGCTAAATGAGGCTGCATCATACCCGCAACTCTTTTAGCTACCAGCGCTTCAAGCTCTATGCCATCAATAATATCAATCGGATCAAGTACGTTACCTTTAGATTTGGACATTTTTTGGCCTTCGGCATCACGCACTAGACCATGTATATAGACTTCTTTAAAGGGGACAGCCCCTTGAAACTTAAGCCCCATCATAATCATGCGAGCAACCCAGAAGAAAATGATATCAAACCCAGTTACCAATACGCTGGTTGGGTAATGTTTGGCAAGTTCTTCGGTATTTTCTGGCCAACCCAAGGTTGAAAAAGGCCAGAGTGCAGAAGAAAACCAAGTGTCTAGTACATCTTCATCTTGTTTAAGGGCATAATCCGCCGGTAAGTTGTGCTTTTCACGAATAGCGTGTTCAGACTCGCCAACATAAATATTGCCTAGCTCATCATACCAAGCAGGGATACGATGTCCCCACCAAATTTGCCGAGAAATACACCAGTCTTGAATATTACGCATCCAGTCAAAATAAGTGTTTTTCCAGTTGTCAGGCACAAACTTAATGTCGCCATTTTCCACAGCCGCTATGGCAGGTTCAGCCAGTGGCCCAACTTTAACGTACCATTGATCAGTCAATAAAGGTTCAATAACACTGTTAGTGCGATCACCACGCGGTACCATTAATTTATGGTCGACTATTTTTTCTAATAAGCCCAGCGCATCAAGATCTGCAACCATTTGTTTACGTGCTGCGAAACGATCGAGTCCACAGTATTTCTCTGGAATCAGTTGGTTTTCGTTTTCGTCATTGCTGCGTATAGAAGCATCGACAGTCAAAATATTAATTAAGCCGCCATGAGGTAAGTCTTGGATTGCCGAGCTATGACGATGACGCGTCCAGACTTCATAATCATTAAAATCATGGGCGGGTGTGATTTTGACACAGCCAGTACCAAATTCAGGATCAACATAGTCATCGGCAATAATCGGAATTCTACGTCCGGTTAATGGCAGTTCCACAAATTCACCCAACAAATGTTTATAGCGATCATCGTCAGGATGAATAGCCACTGCCGCATCACCCAATAAGGTTTCGGGGCGAGTGGTAGCAACAATCAAATGTCCCTGTCCATTGGATAATGGATAGCGGATATGCCACATAGAGCCATTTTCTTCTTCAGATAATACTTCCAAATCAGAGACAGCGGTATGCAGTACCGGATCCCAGTTAACTAAACGCTTACCGCGATAAATCAAGCCTTCTTCATACAAGCGTATAAAGACTTCTTGAACGGCATCGGACATGCCATCATCCATAGTGAAGCGTTCTCTATTCCAATCTAGTGACGAGCCCATGCGACGTAGTTGTTGGGTAATAGCACCGCCTGATTCTTCCTTCCATTGCCAAACTTTTTCGACGAATTTTTCACGGCCATAATCATGGCGCGTCTTACCTTCGGCATTGCAAAGACGCTCTACCACCATTTGTGTAGCAATACCGGCATGATCAGTGCCGGCTTGCCACAAGGTGCTATAACCTTTCATTCTATGATAGCGGGTGAGGGCATCCATGATGGTGTCTTGGAAGGCATGGCCCATATGTAGGCTACCGGTAACGTTAGGCGGTGGAATCATAATGCAATAAGATTCACCCTCTGATTTGGCCGCAAAATAACCTTGTTCTTCCCAGTTTTGATACCAGCGTTGTTCTATATCGTGAGGAGCGTATGTTTTTTCCATGAATGCGTTTTATGTTATTAAATGGGAGATATGTTAACAATAAGGGGGATGCCCTTATGTTTATTTAGATTACAAGCGGGCTATTATAGAGTCTTCACCTAATTCTGATAACGTTACCTTAAGGGTCTTATTTTCAACCGAAAGTCCTGCTTTAATAATGCAACTGACTCTTAGGTAATTAGGGGTATAACCAAATACCTGTTGACTGCCGTCATCTTGAGCGATGCTATAGCCTTCCCAGAGTACTGGAAATTCTAAGCCCAGATTATCGTTAAAAAACTGTAGCTTCATGTCATGGGCTAATTCATGTAATTGTCGGCTACGCTGTTTTTTAGTGTCATCGCTAATTTGTTCGGGCAAATTAGCCGCTTTAGTACCTTCCCTGCGGGAATAAGTAAAAATATGAATATGGCCGAAGCCCGTTTGTTTGATGAAGTTGTAGCTGTCTTGCCATTCTTGTTCTGTTTCGCCAGGAAAGCCGACAATAATATCGGTGGTGATATTAAAGTGAGGGATTTCTGCCCGTAATTGCTGAACGATAGTAGAGAACTCTTCTGTTTTACAACGTCTGGCCATCCTGCGTAGCACACTATCAGAACCACTTTGCAGAGGTAAATGTAAATGTGGCATAAGCCTAGGATTATGAAATAACTCAAAAAAGTCCTCAGGTAATTCCCACGGCTCTAAAGAGCCTAACCTAAGCCTAGGGATGTCTGTTTCAGCAAGAATGGCTTTAATTAGATCCGATAAATTAATGCCTAAATCACTACCATAACCGCCTAAATGCACACCCGTTAAAATAGCTTCGGTGATGCCTTGCTGATGCAGCTCATTGATTTCATTAACAACGGCTTGTATAGAGCGACTGACTTCTTCGCCTCGCGCCACTGTGACGATACAAAAGGTACAGCGATAACGACAACCATCTTGTACCTTAATAAAGGCTCTTTGTCTGCCGCGTGTAAATAAAGACGTTTCACCTGGATCGGTAGACATGGATGGCATGGTATCCATGTTAAGTTCAGTTAATGTTTTTTCTACTAGCTGATCTTTATCTTTGTTACTAACAACCAAGTCAACGCCTAACAAAGATGCCGCTTCTTCTTGGTTTAACGTAGCATAGCAACCACTAACCACTAGCTTTGCTTGAGGATTATCACGATGAATACGTCGTATCAGTTGACGAGATTTTCTGGCCGCATCTTGGGTAACCGCGCAGGAATTAATGACGATGAGTTGAGCCGTTTCGGCTTGTTTAGTAATGGCGTGGCCGGATTTTTGAAAAGCTTGCGCCCAAGTTTCTAATTCAGCTTCATTAAGCCGACAGCCGAGTGTTTTAAGGTGAACGTTCATCTTTTTATCCAAGAAACCAATAGGCAATACCATTGAGATAATCATGCCCGAGTGCGCTATTATCCCACAGGCGAGATCGTCATGGGCATGTTTAATGCGGATGGATATTAAAGAAAAGGATGGCTGCTACATGCGGGGCGCGGTTTGCAACCCCGTTCTTAACGTTTAAGGTTTCGAAAGTTATTGAAGCATTCAAACGTTTCGGTCGGGGTTATAAGCCCCGTCTCGCGAGTA
>CAIVYW010000199.1 GCA_903910205.1 uncultured Methylococcaceae bacterium
GGCAGGTCCTGAATGATTCAGTAGCCAAGGAATAATCAACATGGCTGCAAAAGCGCCTACGTTAATAGCGATATAAAACCAACTATAAACTTTAGACAGTAAATGCTGATTGTTAAGGCTAAATTGATCGCCTATTTGTGCAGATACACAGGGTTTTATGCCGCCAGAGCCTATGGCTATAAGGCTTTGCCCTAGCAATAAACCCATGCGCGTATTATCCAAGGCCAGAGTAAAGTGACCTAAACAATAGATTAGCGATAGCAGCAGTATGGTTCGATATTTGCCAAATAAACCATCCGCTAATAAGGCGCCGAATAAAGGCATAAAATAAACGGCTGAGACAAATAAGTGAAAATAGCCTTGAGCTTCATTTTCAGACATAAGCGCAAGTTGTCCTGATGAATCGACTAGATATTGAGTCATATAAATCATTAAGATGGCGCGCATACCATAATAGCTAAAGCGCTCAGCCGCTTCATTGCCAACGATATAGGGTATGCCAGCAGGTACACTATTTGAGGTATTAGGGTTGGATTTATTGACATTCATATTGCGGCCGAGAGAGGTTTTTGTAGTCTTATTATTACTCAGCTAGGCTCTATACGTTAAGATTCTTTGGTTGACGCAGTGCTGAGGCGTTATAATTTGCAGCCCTTCTAAAAATAAAGTAAATAGATCATGCCAAGCAATATCGTATCCTTGAATCACGCTAGTTTTATTGTAACCAACACAGAAATTTCGTTAGGATTTTATCGTGATATTTTAGGTTTGCAGCAAGTTGATAGACCTGACTTAGGTTTTCCGGGCGCTTGGTTACAACTGGGTACTCAGCAAATTCATTTATTGGAATTAGATAATCCTGATCCGACGACAGGACGACCTACTCATGGCGGTCGTGATCGACATATTGCTTTAAATGCCTTATCTTTAACACCTGTGCAGGAGGCTTTAACTAAAGCGGGTATCGTTTACACAATGAGTATTTCAGGACGTAGGGCCATGTTTTGCCGCGATTTTGATGGCAATACCGTAGAGCTTATTGAATTGCCTTGATAGTTTAATTGCCGATATCTCAGACCTCATATAGACCTTTAACTTCTCACATGACAGCTCGGTTATTATAGTAATCGAGTTGTCATGTGGGAAGTGACAAGTCTCTTATGGGGCAAAGACAAGTCTATATGGCCTAATATAAACTTCTCTTACGCCCTTATGACCGTTTTCGCTAGATAGTTGAAAGCTCTATATGAGGGCTACCATCCCTATCTATTGGCAAGTTAAGCCTGTCATTTCTCTCATTAGAGCATCGTTAAAGGGGTAAAATATTGACCTTTAGTCAGGGTATTAATGCATAGCCGGTTGTTTTTGTTGGTAATGCCATAACGGTAAGGCGAGTACTAAGAGGCTGGCAAACCAAAGTAACAACTGTTGATTGCTAAAAGTATAAATGAGTGCCGTCCCTAATCTTTCGCCTAGATTAGGATAGCTCTCAATGAAGTCATGGCCGGTCATGAAAGCGCTGGTTTCACCTACTATAATAGCCGGTATCATAAACAAAAGGGCATAGGCGCAGATTCTTAGTGGCAAGCGAATAACGGCCGCTGTTATTAAGAGTGACCAGCCCATGAGTTGACTGTAATGGGTGGTTTCCATAAAAGCTTCATAAACCCTATCGGTTAAAAAGGGATACGCTTGTTCATAGTTTGATCCATTCATTACCACGACTGTTTCGATGGCAATGACCAGCACACCAGTCACTGCTAAGACTACGCTGGCTGATTTTAGCCATTGAGTAGGCAGAAATTGTATGCCGAATAAGTCATTAATTTCTGGAGCTAGGGATAAGTTATGGCCTTTGACCCAATGACGAATTAATTTAAAGCCTAACAAACTAGCCACTGGTATATAAGCGACTGGATAAGGGATACTCAAGTATCGACCACTGAGTGCCAGTCCTTGAGATCGATATAAGGCAATGGCAACGAAGGCAAGCATTAAATAATGTATCCAGATACCCGTTTTTGCACTCATTTTATGTCGTAACATGGCTAATGTGTGTTGAAGTATTAATGCCCCCAACAATAAACTTAAGCCACTGATAAATAGTGCATGTAGACGTTCTATCAGATTGTAACTGGTATACCATTGACCACTGATTTGATTGATCAATAGGGCGCTGAGTAGTTGTGTAAAGCCCAAAAACATGGCCAAACGCAAGGACGTAAGCGACACTAGAGTTTTTGCTTGTGAGGCTATGACCAATAAGGTTATCAAGCCTGCATAGAATGTGTGTTGTGGCCAACGCGAATTTTCTGTTACTGCGCCAGTTAAGGGAAATACTCGTTGACGGTCTGCTGAATAGAGCCCCCAATTAGCGCCCACCACGCCCTCTAGTTTACTTTTCCACGGCTGATTAAAAGCTTCAACAATGTTGTAATCGAAATGGTTGTTATTGGCTAATTGTACTAAAGAACGTACAAACTTGGCTTCGTTGACGACACTGGGTATTGCCCAACCACGTTGACGACCGGCACTAGGCCAGCCGGATTCACCAATTAATATAGGTTTATCAGCATAGGTTTGTCGGATTCGTTGATAATTCTTATCAACGTGAGCGGCGGTAGTGGCAATATTTAAGGGTTCATCGTCCCAATAGGGCAATATATGTACAGTAAAGAAATCAACTTCTTTGGCAATTTCTGGATAGCGTAAATAAAAAGACCAAACGTCAGCGTAAGACACGGGTTGCTTAATCGCCTGTTTAACTTGGCGTATATAAGCTAATAATTGTTCTGGTTTTAATTCCCC
>CAIVYW010000200.1 GCA_903910205.1 uncultured Methylococcaceae bacterium
CTAGTAGCAAAACGCGGTTGGACAGGCCCGTCAATGCATCGTAGTGTGCCAGATGCTGTAATGTTTGCTCGAACTGTTTGCGCCGAGAAATATCCTCCAACACGGCAATAAAACCGCCTACTCCTTGCCCTATCGGTATCGGTGCAACGGACACATTCACCCAGACAAGGTGGCCTTCTTTGTGGATATACTGCTTTTCTTTCGTATAGGTTTGGATTTCACCGGTTGAAAAACACCTCAATGCTTTCTGAGTACTATGCTGTTCGTTGACTGGTGTAAGATCCAGAATCGTTAGATTCAATAATTCCTCTTCAGAATACCCAGTAATATCTTGGCTGCTGAAAATGATATTAATGCAATGGTTGAGGCCGCTATTGAGGGTGAATTATCAACACGCATTTCGCTGGCAGGCAAAGAGGGCTTTAATCATGATTTAGCCGAGAATATTAATACTATGCTCGATGCTATTACGATACCGTTGAACATTGTGGCTGATCATCTCGCGCATATTGCGGTAGGTGACATACCACCTAGAATTACTGAAGAGTTTAAAGGTGAATATGCGGCTCTCAGAAAAAACATGAATGCGACGACGGGTATTCTATCTGGGTTTGTTGACAGTATACATTACGTGTCTGGCGAACATGATAAGGGCGATATTGATACATTGATCGATGAGTCACGCTTTGAAGGCTCCTTTAAAATCATGGCTAAAGGTGTTAATGCTATGGTTAATGGACATATCAATGACGAGAAGAAAGCCTTAGCTTGCATCAAAGAATTCGGCGAAGGAAACTTTAATGCGCCTCTACAAAGATTTCCAGGCAAGAAGGTTTTTATTAATGAAACGATTGAGCAAGTGCGTGCTAATTTACAAGCGGTGATGGAAGACACGTCAATGCTGGCTGAAGCAGCCTTAGAAGGACGCATACAAATTCGCGCCGATGCTAGTAAACACTATGGTGATTTCCGGAATATTGTGGAAGGCATCAATGCAACCTTAGAAACCATAGTAAACCCTATTATCATCGTCAATGAAGTCATAGATTCTATCAATACTGCGGCACGAGAAATTTCTGCAGGTAACGCAGACTTATCTCACCGTACTGAACAACAAGCAGCTAGCCTAGAAGAAACTGCCGCCAGCATGGAAGAGTTAGCGTCTACAGTTAAACAAAATGCCGATAATGCTAAGCAAGCGAGACAGATGGCTGAAACAGCCTCTGACGTGGCTATTAAAGGCGGTAATATGGTGCAACAAGTCGTTGTCACCATGTCGGCCATTAATGAAAGCGCCCGCAAGATTGTTGATATTATTAGTGTGATTGATGGAATCGCTTTACAAACGAATATTTTGGCACTTAATGCCGCCGTAGAAGCCGCCAGAGCGGGTGAGCAAGGACGAGGCTTTGCCGTGGTAGCCAGCGAAGTGCGTAATTTGGCACAACGCTCAGCGGCCGCTGCAAAAGAAATTAAAGCCTTGATTAGTGATTCAGTAGAGAAGGTAGAAGATGGCAGCAAGTTAGTGGGAGATGCCGGTAAGACTATGGATGAGATCGTTTCCTCCGTCAGGCGCGTTACCGATATCATGACCGAGATTGCTGCTGCATCTATTGAACAAAGCTCAGGTATCGGCCAAGTTAATCAGGCTGTGACTCAAATGGATGATGTCACTCAGCAAAATGCGGCATTGGTTGAACAAGCGGCCGCTGCCGCTGAATCTTTAGAAGAACAAGCGTCCATGTTGTCAGAAACCATGTCTCAGTTCCGTATCGATTCTGTCGGTGGACGTTCTGCAATTTCGCCACGTAAAGTTAATTTTCAGGTCTCGCATAAACCTGCGCCACGTTTATCATCGACTGCCTCAAAACCAAGCAAACAAAGTAAATCAAATGATGACGAGTGGACTGAGTTTTAAAACACACTAAAACAGTAACGTTTAATTTAACGGGTAGCATCTACCCGTTACTTAATGTTATTAACGTCCTATTTACCTATATTAAAAGGGGTGATAGCAGGACTACCTTTTAACTCATCAATAATGTTGTCATGAGCAGAGATCCAGAGCACAAGGAGTTTTTATTCACTCAGTCTGAATTTGAGCGTATTCGCACACTGTTGTATCAACATAGTGGCATCAAACTTAATGATAGTAAAAAAGACATGGTGTATAGTCGACTAGGTCGTCGACTGCGGGCCACAGGCATGAAATCGTTCCAAACCTATTTGGAATTGGTTGAACAAGACCAAGGAAATGAGTGGGAAGCGTTTATTAATTCGCTAACGACCAATCTCACTGCATTTTTACGTGAGCCACATCACTTCCCTTTACTCAAAGCACATGTACTCAGTTTGAAAAGAAGACCTATCCGTTTATGGTGCTCTGCTGCATCGACCGGAGAAGAACCCTATACAATGGCGATGACCATGATAGATGCCTTTGGTAGCTACAAACCACCCGTTGAGATTATCGCCACAGATATTGATACTAATGTGTTGAAAAAAGCTAAAGCAGGCATTTATTCATTAGAGCGCATAGAAAAACTACCCACCGAAACGCTTAAGCGTTTTTTCTTAAAAGGTACAGGTAAAAACACCGGTCTTGTTCAGGTACGTAAGGAGTTACGCGACCTCATTACTTTTCGAACTCTTAACCTAGTCGATGAAAACTGGCCGATAACAGGAACATTTGATGTTATTTTTTGCCGGAATGTAATGATTTATTTCGATAAAGATACACAGTATAAAATACTCAAACGTTTTGCACCTATGCTAGAGACTCATGGCTTACTATTTGCGGGCCATTCAGAAAGCCTGCATCATGCAGCAGACTTTTTTAAGTTACGAGGCAACACCATTTATGAGCTCACACAGAAAGAACAGCGCTCTCGACAATGACGGGGGCATGGGGTAATTAATGCCTATTGTAAAAGATGACTTTAGCCTCCAATATTTACTTTGATAGCTACTTTAATATTGATGCCGTGAAGATTTTACCGGGTGAATATTATGCTACGACACGTCCAATGCTGATAGTAACCGTACTAGGGTCTTGTGTGGCAGCTTGTATAAGGGATCGTGTCAGCGGTATCGGTGGTATGAATCATTTTATGTTGCCCGCCACTAATAATCTTGATGAGTTTTTTAATACCTCAGGATGTTTTGGCATCTATGCAATGGAAAGGCTTATTAACAAGCTTCTAGAAATCGGCGCTCTGCACAAAAATCTTGAGGCCAAGATCTTTGGTGGCGCTAATCTACTGAAAAGTTTTACCATAGCTAATGTAGGCAGGAGTAATGCTAACTTTGTACGCAATTACCTCAAACAAATAAACATACCCATTTTGGCTGAGGACTTACTCGATAATTACCCACGAAAAATATATTTTTTTCCATATCAAGGCAAGGTACTGGTTAAAAAATTGCAGTGTGTACACAACAGCACCCTCATAAAACGCGAACAAGAACATAGTCGGCTTTTAGTTCTACGTGACTAATAGTATTCATTGGCTACCAACTTAAGACGGGACAAAACAGTAGTTAAAGCTTTTCTTATTATTCCCACGCTCCGGCGCACTGCCCACAGTTAAGTAATCTGTGCCTGGAGTAAAACAGCTTCAGCTGTTTTAAAACGCAATAGCTGAAGCTCAACACTCCAAGTTTTTACTATTTTCTCTTAACTGTGGGCAGTGACGCTCCGGCGTGAGAACGATGTACTATTTACACTGTCCCGCCTTAAGTTGGTAGCCTATTCATTTAATCAATTTATTGATGCTGCTTAGGAATGAGCACGAAATAATATAGTCAAGTAACGTCTAGCCCCCCCTTTTTTTTTTGAAAAAAGGAGGACTGGAGGGGATTTTTAAAATCATAGTTGCTAAAGTGTGTCGTGCTCGTTCCTTACCACCATCACTCTCCCTGATAAGTTAACTTTATATGTCAAACATCATCCTTGATCTTCAACAGATAATATTACTGAGTCAAGCTATGCTAAAGAACGCTAAGAATGGCTCTTGGGATGACGTCATTGTTTTGGAAAAAGATCGAGCAAAGTTACTCAATATTTTTCTATCAACGACTGTTAATCCAGAATATGAGCAAGAAGTCGCTACAGGCATTCAATCAGTCATGGCCATAGATAGCGATATTATGGTACTAGGGCAATCAAAAAAACTTGATTTGGCACAAATGCTACAAACAATGGATCAGGGAAAAAAAGCCGTTAAAGCTTATACCTCATAAGAGCTTATTGGACAGATAACAAGCGGCTAGCAGCTTAAGGCGGGGCAGTTTCAGCCCAGACAAAGGGTTAAGAGTTAACCCTTTGTCTGCTCTTAAGACAGCCCTGTCTAAAAGTGAATCATTAAGTAAGCTGTCCGGCTTTAAGTTGGTAGCCTAACAAGCGAGCCAAGGCTACTACGAATGATTTAAGCTCAAGCTTAACCAGTCTATTAAGGCTTAAGCTCCGTCAATTCAGACTTAGAACTGGTCTTTTAAGACTTTTGAACCGTTATAATTAACTATAAAACCGTCTACGGCCTTATAGCGAAACCTAATTCTTGTCGAAAAACAGTGCGTGACCGTGCAGCGAACCATAAATCCTGTAAAAAAAAGTACCGAGACCGTCGCATAAATTAAAAAACAGGCTCGTAGACATTCAATTAACTGACTTAGATCTTCCATTAGCCATCATGAACGTTCGCTGAGTTGACATGAACCGTCCAGTAAATACCCTAGTTTCACCTGACAACTACTCAGCGGCTTTTTAAAGTCCCGGTGTGGCCTGCTTAGCCATTTACAAACACCGACTACAAAACTTAATGCGTGACAGATACGCGCCTTAACCCTTAACCTTTAACCTTTCGCCCTTTGTCTGCGCTTAGGAGAGCTGTGTCTAAAAGTGAACAATTAAGCTAAACTGTGCCGTCTTAAATTAGTAGCCCACTATATTAATAATACGCCCTTACAGACCTACAGCTTTCGTCAATGGGATGCCCGAATTAATAAGCTTATTTTATCTAATACAGATAGCGCGGCATTAATAATCAACTGGCGACTACTTTCTTTTGAGCTTGATTCTACAATGAGTCGCGTACTGATACATAAGCGTAACGCACTAATGGCTACACCATTACGTTGCCCACAAGCCACTGGCTGGCCTGTTTGACAACGTAAGTTTGCAATAGCGGCATAATGAGTGGGTATATTGTTGTGTTTGTCGTTGATAGAAATGGATAGCTGCTGATAAACCCTCAAGGTTTCTTCTGCACTTAAGGGTGTTCTATCTATATCGGCATGATAAAGCAAAAACGGAAAAATAGTCTGAAGTTGATCCCAACTAGAGTCTACTTGCAGTGGGCTGCGGTCTATTATTGGCACTGGCAAGGGCTCAAAAAAGACATCCTGTTGTAACCGTTCATGTATAGCCGCAGTAAAGTCATGAATAAAATTAATAATATATTCTTGAGGTATCAATCGGAATGCTTTGAGTTCTTGCAGAGCGACTTCCCAGCGTAACAATAAGCCAAAATTAACAGGTTCTGAGTGGGGGGTTAAAGTGCGGTAGGCTGCATCTAACTCACTGCTGAGCGAGCTTTTAAAAAGTATCACTCCAGAAAAAGAAGGGCCGGTTAAAAATTTTGAACCCGTTAAGGCAACGATAAAGCCTAGCTCAAGATAAGCACCCAGTGTAGGTGGCGCTATACGAAATTGGCAAGCATCGATGAGTACATCCATTTTATCTTGAAAACGCTGGTGCAGATCTAAAACACAGCTAAGACTAGGCGCAATCAAGCCAGTCTTAGATTGATCCGTTACTATGAGTAATACGCGTCGGTTTGTAGTAATAGCCTCCGCGACCAGTGCTTCGACTTCTTTATCAATAGCGGTTATGGGTCTAAGTTCACCATTGTCTAATCGAAGCTTTATAGGTATTACTTCGCTTTGCTCATCATGAGTAGCAGTCTTTAACGCAGCATTGACACCTTTGCCAGTTTCATTGGCTTCTATCATGATTATTCGTGGCGCTAGCTTGTTTCCACGCGCTGCGTAGCAGGCCACTAAGCTATGAGCATCAGTGCCTGACGCTGAGAAGATCATACCCGTTGTTTCTGGCACAACGCATAAATGTATTAACTCTTGACGAAGACGCTTTATTTCGTGGCTATAAATAGTGGCTGCTGCTTCTGTTTTAAGGGCTACTACTAAGCGTTGATGTAGCTGGTTTGCATGCTGATAACCTTGGCTTGAAATAATAGAGGCCGTAGATGAACCATAAGCTAACATAGTGGGATCGGGAAAAGGTCGGCAACCGTATTGATTCATACCACTGATAGCATCTAAAGCAATACGGGCATCACCTCCGGACGTTAAACATTGGGCCGTATCAGACAGCATTTCTTGAGGGCTATAAGTCATGCCTTCAGGATGCGAGTAGTTAGTTTTCATGACTTATAGCGGTTTTATTTTTAATATTAAGCAACATGTCTCGAAAAGCGTTAAATAATTTATTCATTGGTAGTTGTTTATAAGGAAATAGTTCGACAGAATCAAAAGCGTGTACCATCATGCAGCTATCTACTTCAAAAATAAGTAATTGACCATCCGCTGTTTCGCCGCAATCTATACCGAGATAATTTAATCCAATACGCTCATTAATGACTGAAAAAGCCTGTGCATGTCGAGTCGCAAAATCAGTGTCAAAAGTTGCCATAGCGGCCGCTTCTTCAGCCCTTTTTTCAGCATTTTCTGCCATACCGGCATTGAGGTAATGAATCATCCAGTTTTCAGAGATAGCCAAATGACAAATAAACGGACGCCCCTCTATTAATACAATGCGATATTTCCTAAACAGCCCATCTTGTCCTCGATAATCAATAAACCGTGAAATATAGAACTCACTATTTGCATGTGTTTGTAAATACTGTGCTAGGGCGACCGCATCATCTATTTTATCCAAGCCGTGTCCGGCATGAGAATCAACGGGACGCACAATTATCGGATAAACGCCAGAGGCAAGGTATTGTTGAAGATCTAAAGCCTGATGAGCTATTTTTTCCAAGACTAGTCTATCGATACGCACCGTGTTGGGCATACTAATACTAGGACTATCTTGTAAACCTACCCCAGCTTGATTTCGCGATAATAAAGCAATACGATCTGGCAAGTTGATGACGGGGCAAGGCCAACCGGTAATAGCCGCACTAACCGCTTGCAACAAGGCCATGTTTTGATCAGACTGGGCGATAGCTACAAATAAGACCTCATGCTTTGGCAGTTCTTCTGCTGCGGGTAATGGCCGATCTTCTGTCACATAAACCAAATGCAGCAAAATATCGGCGTCTTCTAAGAGGATTTCTATGGGCGTGTTGGCCATAAAATCACCAGCACTCAGTACCGCACACACACGCAGAGTGATTGCCGCATGGCTAGTCGGTTGAGTATAAATCTGTTGATGAGCTATCGCTTCTGATTGGGAACGTAGACCTAAGTCACGGTTACCTCGTATTTGCAAAACTATCGCCAAATCCATTAGAGAATTTGCACTAGCGCCTGCTTGTACCTCTTCGATTAATTGTGTGCCTAAGGACGCTAAATCCACACCCGAAAAAGCCATACGCATGAGTTTGGCAAAGCCAATTAAGGGTGTTTTATTGGCATTAATAGAAGAGCCTATCGCGTTCATTTATTTTCCTGTGACAATGATAATTTGGTTACCGATTTAAGACGGGACAGTTTCAGCCTAGACGAAAGGTTCAAGTTTAAGGATTAAAGGTGGCTAGCAACTTAAGACCGGACATTTCAGTCCAGACGAAAGGCTCAGGGCGAAAGATTAAGTCTAGGAGGCTGCAACTTAAGGCGTGACAGATACTAGGCTTAACCCTTTGCCTGCTCTTAATCTAAAAGTGAACCATTAAGCTAAGCTGTCCCGCTTTAAGTGGCTAGCCGATAATTTTAGTGTGGTTTCGATGATTTCTCCGAAAGCCAAGGTCGCTGCGATTAAGGCATCAATATCACTAATCGTGGTTCGATGATTAACAATAGCGGCACGAATAGCCAATTGGCCTTGTAGCGTAGTCGATGAAGGGGCAACGATGCCAGATTCTTGCAAGGCAATGACAATATCCGCGTTAATACGATTAGGATTTTCGCATCGATAACGAAAGCAAACTATATTGAGCTCAACAGGCGCTAAAAGCTCTAATTGTGGACTGAGTTCTATGCGTTGTTTTAGGTATTGCGCCAGTACGCAAGTAGCAAAGATAACCTGACCCAACTTTTCTGGGCCATAAACTTTTATAGTAAACCACGTTTTAAGCGCTCTAAAACCTCGTGATAATTCTGGGCCTAAGTCGCATGGCCAGGGTGAACCTGCCGATAGCCCTTTGCTTGCTCGGCTTAAATAAGCGGCTGGCGTAGCAAAAGTATCGAGTTGATGCTCACCATTCCTGACCAGTATAAATCCAGCATCATAAGGAACCTGTCCCCATTTATGAAAATCAAAAGCGATGGAATCGGCACGCTCTATACCTTGCAAACGAGGTGCAAGATCAGGCGCTAATATTGCCAAAGCACCGTAAGCACCATCAACGTGTAGCCAAACTTTCTCCAGCTGGGCAAGATCTGCAATTGCAGATAAGGGGTCAATAGCGCCAACATCAACAGTACCTACGGTTGCAGCAATAAAAAAAGGTATCAGCCCTGCTTTTTTATCGGCACGAATAGCCAGAGCGAGTGCCTCTACATCCATTTGGTAATTGTCATTAGTTGCAATCATACGTAAAGCATCACTGCCTATACCCGCGATATCCATAGCTTGTGCAATACTAATATGAGCACTTGCCGAAGTATAAGCAACCAACTGTAGACCTGAATTAACTAAGCCTTCTTTTCGAATAGATTTTTTTAAGCAAGCAGTACGGGCAATCAACACGCTAATAAGATTAGCCATAGAAGTACCCGTAACAAAAAGTCCGCTGGCTGTTTCTGGAAAAGAAAATAGCCCTTTAATCCATTGCAGTAATTGTTTTTCAAGTTCAATGGGCGCTTGATCACGTCCACCTACATTAGCATTTAACCCCGCAGCTAACATGTCGGCCAACATTCCTACCGGTGTGCCACCGCCATGAACCCAACCCATAAAACCTGGATGAGTATTACCTACCGCATAAGGTAATATGCTTTTCATAAAGGTCTCATGTACCTCAGCAAGATCGCTAGGCTCATTAGATAACGGCTGTTGAAAAATTTCACGCTGTGCAGGTGATAAACCTTGCCAAACAGGCTGTTCTCGCAACTGCTCAAGGTAGTCAAACATATCATCTAACATTTGATGGCCTTGCTGACGAAAACTAGGCCAGTCGTCTGGATCTAGGGTATTTTCAGATGTTTTAAGCATAGATTAGCCGCATTTTTTATAGATTAAGGGCTTTAATAGCTACCCACTTAAGACCAGACAGTTTAGCTTAATCATTCACTTTTAAACAGAGCTCTCCTAAGCGCCGACAAAGAGCTTAATATCTGTCACGCCTTAAGTGAGTAGCCGCTTTAATCTGCTTACATTATCATGATATGTAATTAAACAAGGATAATTTATTGACTTGAGAATAGGCTTGTTGTGATGCTTGCAAAGCCACTGACTGTAAGTTTAAGCTACTAATAGCAGAGGCTTCATCGACATTTTGTACCGATGACAAGGCTGTTTGCATATTAAGTATAGAACCTGAATTAATGCTGCTTTGAGTGGTTAAGGTATTTAATCGGCCACCCACAACCGCATTGATAGACAATATTTGATTGGCTGCTTTACTAATATCGCTCAAAGACGCTTGTAGTGTACTGCTACTGGTCGTTGTAGCAACGGTTAAACCAGTATTGGTAATATCACCCGCAACAGCAATAGGCGCTCCAGTTGTATTCGCTAGGGTTATAGCTCCAGTCGTAGGATCAGAAGTTGCGGTTACCCCTGTGGTCCCTGTTAATAAATTAATGGCCTTAGCGACACTGGTGCCTTGAGTGACTGCATCAGCAATAGGCGGTATCGCAGCTAATTGCGATGCCGGAGCTGCCATTGCGGGTATGGTAACGCCATTAATAGTATAAGCATTGCTAGCCCCTAATGCCGTTTGCGCACTGCCTTTAACAGGATTAGTGGTTAGTGTAGTGACAAATTGATTAATCGCTTCAAAAATATTAGTAACCGAGCCAGCTGCGGGTATAGTGGCAGGAGCAGGTCCTGTTGGTGCACCAAAAACAGTATTGCCTGGATCACTATTTGCGACTGAAGTATTAGGACCAATTTGAATCATGCGTTGCGCTGAATTACCTGAGTAATCATAAGCACCTGGGTTACTGGCATCTTGACTAAAAGGTGGCGTGGTGCTTTTTGTTCCTGAAAATATATATTCACCATTGACGTTTTGGGTATTGGCTACGCTGACCAATTGTAGATTCAATGATTGTATTTGAGCGGCAATAGAGGCTTTATCACTGGCATTATTATTGCCATTCATACCTGAAATACACAAGGCATTCATTTGATTTAATATACCGCTGGCATTTTGCAAGCTGGCATTTTCCATAGATACGGCTTGTGTGGCGGCATCATTATTAGTCTGATATTGCTGTGTCTGGCTAATACTCTGCGTTAAATTATTAATGCTAACGGTTGCAGACGGCCCATCAGAAGACTGTAAAGTTTTTATACCCGTAGAAACTTCAGTCTGAGTTTGTTGTAACTTCGATTCTTGATTAAGAATCGAAGTTATCGCGGTTTGTTGACCCCATGACGATGAAATTCTCATAATGCCCCTACTGTAGGGCTCCTATCAAAGTAGTGAATAAGGATTGAGCAACAGAAATTGCTTTAGAAGATGCTTGATAAGCTTGTTGATATTTAATCAGGTTTGCCGCTTCTTGATCTAAGTTAACGCCAGACAGGCTCTGTTGAGCCGCAGTGGCTTGGGCTAATGCAGATTGTTGAGCGCTACTATTAAGGCTGGCCGATTGGGTTACGTTACCGACATTAGTCACCAATTGAGTATAAGCACTATTAAATGATCCCATTGTAGCCAAATTGGCCATAGCCAAAGCATTACTGTTATCTCCAGGATTAGTTGTTAGCGTGGGCGCGCTACCAGTCACTGAGCCTGCGGGAGTAATGCCGGTACTTAACCCAGTATCGCTTATATCGCCTGTTATGCCGATAGCCGAACTCGATGGGCTAGATAAAATGACAACACCAGTACTAGCGTCTGCAGTAATATCAGACGGACTTGCAATTCCTGCTGGCGTAAGATTATAGGCCGCTATAGAACTATTAATAGCGGCAGCAACAGCCGTAGATTGAGTTGCTGAACTAGTTCCAGCGCCAACAGCGCCTATATTAATGCCATTAATCTGAAAAACATTGGCCGCTTTACTGTAGCCATTCGTTGCCGAAGCCGCAACGAGTGTAGGATCGGTCATCACCATGCTCATATTTTGAGCGGCATTAAAAGTAGGTCTAATAAGATAGCTATCGCCACTCCCTATACTACTCACATTAATATCAAAGCCCGGCCCTGTTATAACCCCCGAAGTAGCTGTAGGAGTCGTTACTGCCCCATTACTTAATTGGGTTAAAGTGTAGCTACCACCGTTGTAACTGAGCTGATAATCGCTGGCTTGTAATTGCCCAACGTTAGTCGGATCATAAGTGCTAGTAACACTGCCCGTATTAGTAGCATTGGCAATGACGGTGGGGGGGGCTAAATTAAACATAGCCGCTCCTGTCTTACCATTCATATCATAACCTGCCGCTTGTTGCGTATTCATTTGCTCGGCAAAACTAGTGGCAACTAATCCTAATTGTTGTTGTGAAGGATTGAGTACTTGGGTCTGAAAGTTAAGTGTACCGGCTAATGCCCCTCCAGTAATTTGCGAACTAATATCCTGCCCGTTTAACAGTATCGTGCTATTAGACGGGTTAGCACTAGAAGCACCTACCGACAACAGCGCCACATGACTGTCCGACACCAAAGTTTGTCCACTACCTATCATAACGTTAATAGAACCGTTAGCTTGAGTGATGGTAGAGACATTAGCTTGCTGTGCAATTTGTGCTACCAGCGCATCTCTTTGATCCATGAGATCATTAGGTAATTGTCCGTTCATTGAACCATTGGTTGCTGAAACAATTTGCATATTTAAGGCGGCAATGCTGGAGGCATAGCTATTTATATTACTGACACTGGCTTGTATTTGGCCATTGGTCTGAGTATTTAAGGTCGTCAGTTGGCTAGATAGTGAATTAAGTTGCTGAGAGACCGATCCTGCTGCTGATAATAACGCTTGTCTAACCCCTATTGAGGTAGGATCGTTGGCAACCCCTGTAATTGCAGAGGCAAAATTGCCAAGTACCGTTGACATCCCGGTCGTTTGATTAGATAGAATCTGATCTACACCGAATGCCAAGGTAGACAAGGTATTGGCTTGAGCATGAGCCGAGGTTGTGGACGTTACTTGCTGAGATACAAACTGATTATAACTACGTGTAACAGTGGCGGTGTTTACACCTTGACCTACAAAGGCACCATCATTGTATATGGCAGGCTTTGTGCTTAGGCTAACGCTTTCGGTGTTATAGCCTACGATATTGGCGTTGGCTATATTGTTACTAGTAACATTTAAAGCACTTTGAGCCGCCATTAAGCCCGATAATGAGGTTCCTATTAAACTACTCATGACACGCTCTACATTGAGTTATCAATACCCTAAAGCAAATCACTTTAACGCGACACATTAGTGTAGCGCCACCACGCTGTTTGGATCAAAACCTGCTAAAGAATTACGACATATACTCATGATTTTATTGGCATAATTAGGATCTGTTGCATAACCTGCTTGTTGTAATTCTTGTAAATAGCGCTCACCATTAGCGACTTGTTTTAAAGCATCGCCATAGCGTGGATTCGTTTTTATAAAGTCGACATAATCGGCAAAACTTTCCTGAAATGAACTATAAGCTCTAAAGCCTGAATTTACTTTTTTGGCGATGCCTTGATCAAACTCCAACGTGGGGGCTTGCGCTTGTTTTCCAGTCCATGATTTATCGGCTTTAATGTTAAATAAATTAAAACTGGTACTTCCATTACTGTTTTTTATTAACGAACGTCCCCAACCTGTTTCTAAGGCCGCTTGAGCCAAAATAACCTTGGGATCAATACCCAATGCTTGGGCGGCTTGTTTAGCATGAGGTAGTAACTGGCGAATAAAACTGTCTATTGATGAAGAATTGACGCTAGCCCCCTTAAATGGAATTTCCGTCATATCATTTTGTGGATCACCACTATTAATATAGCTATTAATAATGGTTTTAGTGCCTTCAGTATCGGTATTAATCCAACTATCGACCTTATTGCTCTGTGGCTCAGCTGAGGCAGCCACTATACCAGAGGCATTTGAGATACTAGGGATACTTGATATACCAGAGACGCTTGATATAGCGGATGCAGACCCTGCTAATGATTGATTATTGGCCGGCCTATTAAAAGATGCCTCGGCATTTTGCACCGTACTCTTAGGACTTAGTTGTTTAACAATTAAATCGGCAAGACCTACACCCGGATCACCTGATAAATGTATGGCTAATTGCTGATCATACATTTCGTTATAAGAGTCACTTTGTTGACTATCCAAGATACCATCGGCTAATTTTCCAGCACGCATACTTTTTAAGATGTTATTAAGAAAGAGTGCTTCAAATTGCTTAGCGACCGATTTTAAGGCATCAGGAGAATTTTTCTTAGCCTCCGCTTTTAAGCCAGCTAAGGCATTAAAATCGGTATAAACATCAGCTGCCTGTACATTTGACATGACCTAGATCACCATTAATTCAGCACGCAATGCGCCTGCTGCTTTTAACGCTTCAAGAATAGCCACTAAATCACTAGGCGAAGCGCCTATATTATTAACTGCTTGCACAATTTCATCCAAAGAAACACCAGGATTAAAGACAAACATGCGATTTTTTTCTTCACTTACTTGAACATTAGATTTATTGGTAACAGCAGTTGTGCCATTGGATAACGCGCCCGGCTGGCTGACTTGCTTATTTTCGCTAATAGAGACCGTGAGATTACCATGAGATACGGCAGCTGGCTGCACCGTTACCTTGCCATTAATGACGACGGTACCAGTGCGCGAGTTAATAATAATACGTGCCGGTGCATCATCGGGGGCGACCACAATATTTTCGACGATAGAAACAAACGAAACTTTTTGTCCTACATCCAGTGGCGACCTAACGGTAACAGAAGTCGCATCAATAGGCTTTGCGGTATCGGCACCTAGAAAATTATTAATCGCCTCGGCCATACGGTTAGCGGTAGTAAAATCTGAGGTATTCAAATTTAACGTTAAGGAATTGCCTTTAGAAAAAGGCGTACTAATGGTTCGTTCAACAGTGGCGCCATTAGGAATTCGACCTACGCTAGGGTTATTCACCGTAATATTAGAGCCATCTTTACCCGAAGCACTCAAGCCATTCACCATAAGACTACCTTGAGCCATGGCATAAACTTGTCCGTCAGCTCCTTTTAAAGGGCTCATCAGTAAAGTTCCACCCTTTAAACTTTTAGCATCACCGATAGATGAAACGGTAACATCAATGGCTTGGCCTGGCTTTGCAAAAGGTGGCAAATCAGCTTGTATGGCCACTGCTGCGATATTTTTGGCATTAGGATTTTGGCCGGGTGGCAACGTTAAGCCAAAACGACCAATCATGCTGCGTAAGGTTTGTCCGGTAAAGGCTGTTTTATCACCCGTCATCACCAAGCCTACCACTAAACCATAGCCGACTAATTGGTTAGGACGCACCCCCTCAATAGAAGCGATATCTTTAATGCGTTCAGCGTGAGCAGTAGCATTAAGAAACATCATACTGATAAAGAGTAGTGCTAAATAGTTACGATTTGAGTTCACAATAATGTCCTAGAGTTAGAAGGGAAACCAAGCGCTATTCAAAATTCTTGATAACCAACCCATTTTACTGGCATCGGCCATAGAGCCATTTCCGGTATACATAATAGTCGCATCAGCGACTTTATCTGAAGATACGGTATTAGAAGGATCAATATCAATAGGTCTAACGATGCCTGATAAGCGCACATATTCATCACCTTGGTTTAAGGTGACTCGTTTCTCACCACGTACCTTTAAATCACCATTAGGTAGTAACTCAATAACGGTAACTGAAATATTACCTGTTAAGCTGTTACTTTGATCGGCCTTGCCTGTGCCATCAAACTTATTGTCTGAACTCACTGTGGTTGCAAGATCTTTACCGGTCATCGTCTGTATCGCCATACCGTATAAAGAAGGCGCGGTAAATGACATGGAATTCTTTTTTTCCTGACTAAGATCCGCCGCTTTATTGGCGGTAGTCGCCTCATTAAAGGTAATGCTGAGTACGTCACCTACTCGTCTAGCTTTATTATCTTCAAATAGCCGCATATCGTAACCGGCTTGATAAATAGAGCCGCTATTTTGTACGGGTGGCACCAAGCTTGCTGCTTGTACCGGTGCAAAATCAGGATCTTTACTAGGCACTGGCGTGCAAGCGACTATCATTAAAGTGCTTATGACAAGAATGCTAAACTTATAAATCATCATTACCTTATCCTCAGAGATTTTGAGTAACAAATGACAGCATCTGATCTGCCGTCGAAATCGCCTTGGAATTCATTTCATAGGCACGTTGCGCTTCAATCATATTCACTAATTCTTCTACCACATTGACGTTAGAGGTCTCCAATGAGCCCTGTGTCAGGGTACCAAACTCGGTTTGACCAGCGATACCAACAATGGGAGCGCCACTAGAGCCAGTCGCCTGAAAAAGATTGCCACCTACGGCCTGTAAGCCGGTAGGATTAATAAAGTCAGCCAATTCAATTTGGCCTAAATTACTCACTGCGGCAGTTCCGGGCATTTGCGCAGAAACAGTCCCATCGTTGCCGATAGTCACACTAAGCGCATTGGGTGGTATGGTAATCGCTGGTGATATCAATAAGCCCGTGGCTGTAACCAATTGTCCTGTTGAATCTAACGTTAATGAACCATCGCGGGTATAGTTGGTATCACCATTGGGCATAGTAACTTGTAAAAATCCACGACCATTAATGGCTAAATCCATAGTGTTACCAGTTTGTTGCACATTGCCTTGAGTAAATACTTTTTCAGTAGCAACAGCTTGAACCCCAGTACCCACAGCTGTTCCAGTGGGTGATTGGGTATTTTGAGTATTCTGTCCACCGACTTGGCGAAGATTTTGATACATTAAATCATCAAACATCGCACGGTCTTTTTTGAAACCCGTGGTATTTACGTTGGCCAAGTTATTAGAAATAACAGCCATACGTGTTTGTTGAGCGTCTAAGCCGGTTTTTGCAACCCATAATGCGCGTTCTGTCATGATAAACTCCTTGGTGTCAACTTTTTGCCTGTCTAGGCCTCGTTGATATTAAGAGCACAATTTATGCCAGTTGCATTAATTTGGCGCTAGCGGCTGAGTTATCAGTGATACTTTTCATCACTTTAGTTTGCAATTCAAAATTTCTGGCTAAATCAATCATTTCTGTCATTGCTGAAAAACCCTTAACATTACTACCCTCTAAAACACCGCTGATCAAAGTAACATCAGGACTAACGTCTAATGGTTTACCATTTTTAGAATGAAACAAACCGTCACCTAATTTTTGCACATTGTCCATAGGCGGATTAACCAATTTAATTCTATCTAAAATTTCTAAGGTGGTTGCATTACCAGAGCCTAAGGGAATGATGGAAATAGTTCCATCAGTACCTATTGTTAGACTTTCTGAGGGCGGCACGGTAATAGGGCCATTTTGGCCTATCACTTTTAAGCCGAGATTCGTTTGCAGTATGCCTTCTTGCGTAATATGTAAATCACCCGCTTTGGTATAAGCTTCTTGACCATCAGATCCCTGTACGGCCACTAAACCACTACCATTAATAGCGATATCTAAATTACGCCCAGTGGTTTGGATGGTGCCAGGTGAAATATCCGTACCCGGCTTTTCAGCCATCGCATAAACTCGAGTAGGAAAGCCTGCGCCGGTAACTGGCCTATCACGAAACCACTGCATATCTGCTTTAAAGCCAGTGGTTTGCATATTCGCCAAATTATTGGCGTTTGAGTTTTGTGCCGCAAAAGATTGCTTAGCACCACTCATGGCAATATATAAGGCTCTATCCATAACAGATCTCCTACTCTATTAGTAACGGATTATCGCACTGCATTCAAAATGGTTTCGATCATTTTACTACTAGCGGTAATCGATTGTGAATTGGCTGAATAGGCTTGCTGAGCAGTAATCAGAGAAACTAATTGATCTGATAAATTAACATTAGATTGCTCCACCGCGCCCGATTGAATACTGCCAAATGAACCGCCCCCAGCCGCACCGTGCTTAGGGGCTCCAGAAGCAGAGGTTTCCACCCAATCGGTACCACCTATTGCTACTAAGCCTTGTGGATTTGTGAAATTCGCTAACGCCACTTGACCTAGTGCCGTTGAGGTACCATTACTATAGTTAGCTGAAACAATACCTGTACCATCAACAGACACACTGGTTACTGTGCCTCCAATCGTGCCGTTTTGGCTGCTTGAATTAACATTAAAAGTGCTGGCTGTTTGTGTGGTTCCAGCATAATTGATACTCGCCGTTGTGGGGGTTGAGCCCGACAAAGTCCAAGACAATGATGACGTTGCAGGCGAGGTGAGCTGCCCACTAGAACCGAATGTTTGCATAGTACCTGCCGTGTATGCAAAGTAAGGTGCTGCTAAATTAAAATCGTTTTGATAGTTACTGGCTGCTGTTTGGGCGGCTTGAGCAGCTGTTGCGGCCGCAGTGGCAAGCTTGGCGGCTTGATCGCCAGATGCACTATCCACAACTTGGGCAGCAGCCAAAGCATAAGCTGTGGCGGCAGTCGCAGAGGCAGTGGCGGTACTTTGTACGGCTGCGGCGTCAGTCACTAAATTCCCTGCAGCCGTAGCGGCTGCCGTAGCGGCGGTAGCTGCTGTGGTATTACCTGCCGCAGTGGCCGCAGTGGCCACTGCTGTCGCAGCAGTAGCGGCTGCACTAGCATCAGTAGAATTGGTACTGCCGAAAACTTGAGTGGCGGCCTTTGCAGCAGCGGTAGCCGATGTTTGCGCACTAGTCGCTTGACTCAATGCGGCAGCAGCATTAGTGGCATTAGCTGCTGTATAACCCATCGTTAAATTTGTGGCCATTTGTATCGGTAAATAGGGTGCTGCCAATGCAAGGTCAGCATTATAAGTTGCAACGGCAGCTTCCGCCAATGCGGCATCATCTGCGGCAGAAGCTCCAGCAACAGGTGGATTTTGCGCTGGCCCCGCGAGTAATGCCGCAGCGGTAGCGGAAGCAGTGTCAGTCACAGCCTGCGCTGCAGTATTATAAGCAGCCGCAGAAGTGGCAGCTGTAGCAGCCGTTGTTTTTACCGCCAAAGCTTCAGTAGCCAGATTGCTTAGTGCTGTACCAGCAGCAGTACCAGCAGCAGACACCGTAGGATCTGCAGAAGCGGCGGCGGCGGCCGCACTGGCAATAGAATTAGT
Organism: uncultured Methylococcaceae bacterium; assembly: GCA_903910205.1. Lineage (GTDB taxonomy): Bacteria > Pseudomonadota > Gammaproteobacteria > Methylococcales > Methylomonadaceae > Methylobacter_C. The sequence continues at coordinate 18,635 of CAIVYW010000200.1, forward strand.
CAGTGCGGCTGTTGGTGTTGTTACTGTTCCAATAGCTACGACACTATTGTTGTAAGCTGTATTAGCCACAGTTGCAGCAGAAGTTGTCGCTATTTGCGCTGTTATAGCTTGGTTAACGGCTGCTTTTTGAAGAGTTGGAGAATAGACCGTAGCCGTGGCAGAGGCCGCGGCAGACGTAGAAGCAGTATTAACCGCATTAACAGCAGCAATCGCAGGATTGGCTGCCGCTGCAGCAGCGGCAGCCGCTGTTGTCGCTGTAGTAACGGCTAGCGTCGCATCATTGAGTAGCGGAGCTGAAAAAAACGTAGGATTATTACTGGGTATTCCACCTAAATTGACATTATTACTGCTAGCATTTACCGTAACAGCAACGGGGGCTGCGGGATTATCGGTCATATAATTATAAGTGGCCCAATCAGTTTGATTGGGTATCTTAGGGTCGGCACCTTGTGCCACATAATAAGTGGTTAAATTATGTGAAACACCCACTGAATCATAAACAGTGGTTGAGGTAGACGAGCTATAACTAGTCGAATCTAAGGGATTAAATGGGCTGGTTGCTGGCGGTTTACTAGCAACATTCAAATTAACACTTTGATTAATCGTCGTGGTGGCCACAGGAAGCCCTGCGCCACTAGGTATAGTTATGGTTGACATAGCCCCAGTATTAAACCCTGCTGCGGCTGATGCTGGATTATTAGGCTGATAAGCCAGTAATGCTTCGCCTTGCGGATTAATAACCATGCCAGCATTATTCACTTGGAAAGAACCCGCTCGACTGTAAACAACAGCACTGGGGTTAGTGGGATTAGGCGCTAAGGTAAAAAACCCGTTGCCATTAATCGCCATATTCAAATTATTGCCCGTAACTTGTGCTGTGCCTTGATTAAACTGCTGTATGTCTTGTACTACCGACACACCAGTACCCGGTTGCGTAGTAACGCCAGTAGCGGAATTAATGCTTTGAAAATGATTGGCATAGCTATCGGCAAACTGAGCGACTGATTCTTTAAAGCCAGTGGTATTAGCGTTGGCAATATTATTACTAATGACGGCTATATCATTGGCTGCGGCATTTAAGCCACTAATAGCGGTTGAAAAAGAACTCATATTAATACTCCTAGTTATAGAATTTGTGTGACTTGACTTAAATTAACCGAGCCTAAACCACCGGCCAAATTAACCTGCACGCCCTGTGCCCCCATAGACACACTGCTGACTTGCGACTGAATATTGGTGGTTAATGCGGTATTAGTACCGTTGACCATTGATTGAACCTTGACTTGATAAATACCCGGGCTGGCCTGCGTACCGTCACTATTCGTACCATTCCAAGAAAAAGGCACGTCCCCTGCCGCTTGACTACCTAAATCCATACTACTAACCACAGTGCCATTACTAGGATTGATAATTTGTACCGACACATCGGATGAACTGCTAGTCAGCGCTACGCTGCCTTTAATACTGCCACCAGCCGCCAAAGCACCTTGATTAGAGGCGGTAGAAACCGTTTTTCCTATTAAGTTTGTTGCCTGTAAATTCTGATTAGACCCCATAGAGGTGGAAAAATTATTAAACGAGGTTTGCAAACCTTTTATGCCATCCACGGTGCCAAACTGGGCCATTTGCGAAAGAAAGTCACCGTTGGTCATCGGTGCGGTCGGATCTTGATGGGTCATTTGAGCGGTCATGAGTTTTAAAAAATCAGATTGCCCTAAGGTTTGATTGGCACCTGCACCTGATGACATTGATTGTGACGCTGCTGCTGTTGATAGCGATGAAGTACCGGGTATCGTTGAGCTAGTAGAATTGACTGTTGACATCATTATTGTCCCATTTTTAAGGTTTGAAGCATAAGCTGTTTGGCCGTATTAAGTACTTCGACATTATTTTGATAAGAACGTGAAGCTGACATCATATTGGCCATTTCTTCTACGGTATTCACATTCGATTTATAGATATAACCTGTGGCATCGGCCATAGGATGACTAGGGTTGTATTCCATAACAGGGGGGGCTTGACTTTCAAGGACACCCAGTACATTAACTTTGCTGGCGGCATTTTGCTTAGTTAAAGCGCCTTGCAATTCAGCAGCAAACACCGGCTGTCTGGATTTATAAACCGCTCCCGCACTACCAGCCGCACTGTTGGCATTAGAAATATTACTGGCCACCAAGTTAAGCCTTAATGATTGTGCGTTCATGCCACTACCGGCAATATCAAATACACTAAATGCAGACATCTTATTGACCTCTCAGGGCTGACATTAAATCGGAGAAACTACCATTGATAAACCGCAAACTGGCTTGATATTGCACGGCGTTTTCAGCGTATCGGGCTTGCTCTGAATGTTCTTCAACGGTATTACCATCCAATGAAACTTGGGTAGGATTACGGTACATCAAACGAGCATCTATTTCTGATTGAGGCGCAAGATGTCCGGTTTGAGTGCGCTCTAGGCTTGTAGCACCCGGCATGCTTTGTTTTAAGAGGGATTTAAAATCTATATCCTTAGCTTTATAGTTGGGTGTATCGGCATTTGCTAGGTTGGCTGCAATTAAAGCACTGCGCTTTTCGTGCATAGCGAGAGCCTGTGGGTGTATGCCTAATGCTTGATCAAAATTAATGGCCATGATGCTACCTCGTGTGTTTTTTAAATATAAAGCACAATCAATGCCACAAATGATTTATGCTTGTATTTAGTGAGCTAAACCTAAAATATCAGGACAACAATGGCGTATCAACTTAACTAAGCGTCAATAAATTGGCTGTTTATTGCCGGCAATAAGACTTTAAAGAGCTTACTTGAGGTTTTCTTGAAAACAAGGCTCGCGAATTCAGCTCATTTAGCCAATAATGATTTACAAATAACTGGCATTAATCCTGCTTAGATTTATTGAGTCAATAACAGGAAATTACTATGATCAAAAATATACTATCGCTTTTAGCTCTGACTTTAACCTTGATTACAACCAGCTATGCTGAACAAAATATCCAATCACACGATTCTATTTACGAACTAGTTAGACAGACGCTGATTAAAAATATAAAAGCCGATGATTACGAGATTAATGTCCTGCCCTTAGATAACTTATTACGACTGCCTGAGTGTGCTCAACCACTAACGGCTGTGATGACAGCTAATGTTATTAATGCCGGTAGAACGACCATTGGTGTGCGTTGTGACACAGGCGCTAAATGGTCTATTTTTACTTCGGCGATGGTTAAAATTTTTGACCAAGTTTGTATCTTATCTCAACCTATACAACAGGGTGAAATCATTAATCCACAGTATTTAATGATAGAAAAAAGAGACGTCTCTACGCTTAGGGGCGATTTTGTAACCCGTATTGAACAACTTGAAAACAAACAAGCGACCCACTACCTACCTAAGGGTACCGTTCTTAGCTTGAAGTATTTTGTAGAACCTTTTCTTATCAAACGAGGAGAGAGAGTGACTATTAGTGCTATAAAAGCTACATTTAACATCGACATGAAAGGCATTGCAATGACAGATGGCAGGAAGAATCAACGCATTAACGTTAAAAATGAATCCTCAGGACGTATGATTAATGCTACGGTTATTGAAGCAGGACACGTGTTAGTTCAATAAACATCTTTCCAACCCCCCTCTTCGCGCTTCTGGCATGGCTGGATATTTCTTGCTTTAGCGCGAAAGCTTCTGGTATGACTGGATATCTCCATTACACAAAGTAGACAGTGCCGCGATGCGATGCAGCGTAACTATAACAGACGGGAAGCTGAACGAGAGGCGTGTTCATCTTGAGCTAATTGCTCTTGCTTATGTTCTTGCTTTAATTCTACAGATAGCGCAGAGTCGCATACTTTTTGTAAGCTTTGTGTTCGATGATGTAAATCTTTCCAAAGCCTTCTTTTAATTAAGACCTCCATTTCATAGTCGACCAAAATAAGCTCTTGTTCGGCTATGGCCTTATCTAGCTTATCCATAAAAGATCGAAATTCTAGCAACTTACTAATAGTGCTACCCCCAGCACCTAACTGATTAAATCTATCTCGATATTCTTGACGATAGTTTATTAAACCATCGACTTGAGCTTGCATAGTCACTAACTTACGCTGTGTAACCCCCAATACTTCCAAAGCCGATTTTTCTTGTGCCGCTTTAATATCGACAATGGCTTTAATGCGTTGTGATTTTTTTTTCATACCTTAACCTAACAGTAATGCTAACTCTTGCAAGCTGCGAGCCATATCAACTTGCTCATTCATATCTTGTTGTAAAAAACTAACAATTTCAGGATTTTTTCTAATAGCCGCATCAATTCTCGGATCTGAACCAGGTTGATAAGCCCCGACACTGATTAAATCTTGATTTTGTTGATAAAGTGAATATAACCGCCTGACTTCTCTGGCCATCTGTAAATGATTAACATCAGCGATATCTGGCATAACCCGACTTATTGAGGCTTCAATGTCGATAGCTGGAAAATGACCGGCTTCAGCAAGACTTCTGGATAAGACGATATGTCCATCCAATACGCCTCTAGCCGCATCGGCAATAGGATCATTATTATCATCACCTTCGGCTAATACGGTATAGAAAGCCGTAATTGAACCGCCGTCTAGGTTAGCGTTACCGGCACGCTCTACTAAATGCGGTAATTTTGCAAATACCGAAGGTGGATAACCCTTTGTTGCAGGAGGTTCGTTAATAGCCAAAGCAATTTCTCGATGTGCTTGTGCAAATCGAGTTAAAGAGTCCATTAATAACAATACATCACGCCCCTGATCGCGAAAATATTCAGCGATACTGGTTGCCAATAATGCACCATGAACTCGCATCAACGGTGGACAATCGGCGGGAGTGGCCACAACAACCGCTCTTTTAAGACCTTCTTCGCCGAGTATCTTTTGTACAAATTCGTTTACTTCTCGGCCTCGTTCACCAATTAAGCCTACTACAACTATGTCAGCGTTGGTGAATTTAGTCATCATACCTAAGAGAATACTCTTACCTACACCGGTACCTGCAAACAAGCCTATACGTTGCCCCCGCCCTACTGAAAGAATGGAATTAATCGCTCTAACGCCAACATCTAAGGGTTCTCGTATGGGCTTTCTCGACAAAGGATTAATAGGTACGCCATTAAGTGAAATTTGCGCTTCTATTTTAAGTGGCCCCTTGTCATCTAAGGGATTACCAGCGCCATCAACGACGCGACCCAATAAGCTATAGCCCACCTTGGCTAAGCTAGCTTTACCCAAAGGGATCACACGACAATCTGGCTCTAGCCCATACAACTCACCCGTTGGCATCAAGAATAAACGCTCGCCAGAAAACCCCACCACTTCCGCTTCGATGGTTTTTCCAGCCTTAGTCTCCACTCGACAACGTGAGCCAATGGCGGCTCTACATCCGACAGCTTCTAAGGTTAGGCCAACCATCCGAAATAACTTGCCCTCAACAACTAGCTCTGGAGTTTGTGTTAATTTTTGTGAGTAAGGTTTTAATTGCTGCAACCAAAGTGCTGATCTATCTATAACTGGAATCACGAGTCGCTATCCTGTCCTTGTTCTCCATTCAATAATGTCGCTATAACCACTGCTACTCTTTTTTCAACTGTGACATCAATATGCGAAATATCCGTATCGACCATACAACCACCTCGGGTAATCGAAGGATCTTCGATAGCGACCCAGATAGCCGATGGCTCATCTAATTCAAAGGCAGAGCGCACCAACTGAGCGTCCTCAGGATGCAAATGTAAGTTAATTTTTTGTGCCGATAAAGGTAATGCTTTTATAGCAACCCTAACTACGGCCAGAATTAGTTCAGGATCTAATTTAATTTCACGATAAATAACCTGAGTCGCTATGGCAATGACAATCTTAATCAACTCTTGCTCAACTTCAGTATCAAGGTTTTTAAAAGGCTCGCCTAATGCGTCAAGTATAAGATTAAATTCAGCCGCCTTAGCTTGCAAGATATGTAGATTTTCCTCATAACCTTGGGCTGATCCTTTATTAAGACCATCCTTAAAACCCTCATCAAATCCATTGCTAAGTCCTTGGCTATGCCCTTCGCTATACCCCTCTTCTTTACCTTGTGCAAAAGCCTCGTCATAAGCCTGCTTTTGCATAAGTTCAATGTCATCAACGGTTAAAACCGACAGGGGTACTGGTTCAAAAAGGGTAGAGCTCGCCCTATTTCCTGAGGGAATATTCGGCATACGCCATACGCTTAGTGATTCTAGTTCAGTATCTGAAAATCCTGACGTCTTAATGGAAGATCCCGATACGGATTCAAAAACATGGGGCGTGATAGTCTTTTCAGAGGGCATATCCGACAGCAGCCCCTCATCTAATGATTCCAATCTAGCGTCTAAAAATCTTGATGCTTTAGATGAAACAACTAATTCGGGCGATACTGCTTCAAAAATATCAGCCGTTTTTATCTTTCCAGAAGGCACGTCTGGGAGACGCCAAACACTTAAGGACTCTAACTCGGCCTCTGAAAACCCTGATGCATTAGATGAGGTCATCGGCACTTTCACCTAATTTAATAGTTCCGACATCTATCAGCCCTTTAACTACGCCTAATATCTCTTTTTGTGCAAACTCCACATCACTTAATTTAGCGGGTGGTGAAGCCTCTAAATCATCTTTTAATATATCAGCTGCCCGTTTAGACATATTGGTATATATCTTCGTTTTAAGTTCTTCACTGGCTCCTCGGAGTGCTAATAACAACTGACCTGTTTGAATTTCACGTAAGATGATTTGCATAGCACTTGCACTCATAGAACTCAAATCTTCAAACACGAACATTTTATCTTGAATCTTTAATGCCAATTCAGCGTCATTTTCAGAAACCTCTGCCAAGACATTACTACTGATGCCTCCATCCATAAAGTTTAAGATATTTGCAGCCGCCTCAATACCACCCAGTAGTGTCGCTTTTACGGTTTCACTGCCGCTTAATTGTTTCTCCATGATTTCATCTAATTCGCGTAAAGCAGAGGGTTGTACACCTTGCATAGTTGCAATTCTGATGAGTAAATCAGAGCGTATATTTTCAGGCAACCTAGACATAACTTCTGAGGCTTTGTCGCTACCCAGTAGCGACAAAATAATAGCTCCAATTTGGGGATGTTCAAGCCTAACTAAGTCAGCGACCGACAACGTATCCATCCACTTTAGTTGCTCTATACCTTTGCCACCACTGCTAACAAAAATGCGTTCAATGATACCACTCGCTTTTTCTTCACCTAGGGCTTGAACCAACATTTTACGTATATAGCCATCAGACTCTATACCCAATGAAGATAGGTTTTTTATAGCCATTATGATTTCTTCAAGAACATCATCGACCATGATCGGCGATATATCAGCCAATCGTGCCATTGCGAAACCAATCACTTGCACATCTTTAGGTTCGATATGTTTTAGAACCGCAGCCGCTCTTTCTTCACCTAATGAAAATAATAATAAAGCCGCACGTTCAGCTTTGCTTAACTCTCTAGCCATGTTTACCTAACCCATCTTTTAATAACTTGAGCGACTAATTTCGGATCGTTATCAACAACCCGCTGTAAATATTCTAAACGTGCTTCATAGCTATGAGGCACGTCAATTAACAATAAATCATCCATATGAGTAGGTAACATTTCTGAATCTTGTCGCGCCAAACCAGGAACAGGAGTCGCCTCAGGAAGCGCTAAAGGATCTTTGTTATTAGCATCATTTTCAGCGACTGCAATCAAGGCTTGCTCCTTTAAAGCTTCGATCTCTTGTTCCAGTAAAACGGTACCTGCAAGACTACGCATTACGGGACGAAGTACAAAAAATATGAGCAGAATGACCGTTAGCCCTGCCGCAACTTTCTTCATTATTTCAAGAAACCAGCCTTGTTGCCACAGAGGAATTTCAGGCAAAGCTTCTAGTGCATCAGGTATTTTAAAAGCTACATTATTGACCGTCACTTGATCACCCCTAGCACCGTCAAAGCCTACCGCTTGCTTTACTAAATCAGTAAAGCGATTGATGTCTTCGGGTTTATAGGGTTCTTGGCCTATCTTACCATCCTCTTGTATTTTATGTCTGTCATCAACCACTACGGCAACCGAGAGCCTTCGTAATACGCCAGTCGCCAGTCGTGTACGAGTGATGGTTTTATCAAGCTCAAAGTTTCGCGTAGCGTTTTTTGAACTTGAGCCTGTATCGCCTGTGTTTGCTGTATTTGCAGTACTTGGGGTGTTCGGTGTATTGATGGGATTCGCAGGCGTTGGTGTAGCAGGTGTAGCCGACAGATCGGGAGCCGCGCCTGCGGCTGTTGGTTGATTTGATAACGCACCTGGAACGCCTTGAATAGGGTTATTAGCGTTTTTTTCTTCGGATGTTTGTTCACTTCTTAAAACCGATGACTGTGGATTAAACATTTCTTGGGTTTTATCGGTTTCTGTAAAATCTACATCAGCGGAGACTTGTACACGCATACCATCGCCCACCAACGGTGACAAAATATTGCCGATACTTTCCATTAAATGCTCTTCAACATTCTTTTTGTACTCAAATTGTTTTGAGGTTAAATAACTAGTCGATGAAGAATCATTGCTATTTAACAGCCGGCCTTTTTGATCAACGACGGTGACTTGCTCGGCCTCTAACTGAGGCACACTAGAAGCGACTAAATGAATAATCGATTCAATTTGACCTTTATCTAATATTCGTCCTTGATATAAACCAATAACAACAGAGGCGCTGGGTTTTTTTCGATCGCGAACAAATACAGATTGCGGTGGAATAGCCAATAGCACTCTAGCCGTTTTCACACTTTGTATCGACATAATAGTTTGTGCGATCTCACCCTCCAATGCTCGTTGAAAACGGATCATTTCAACACTTTTACTGGAACCAAAACCAGGATCCTTATCCAGCAATTCATAGCCTATACTATTACTTTTTGGTAATCCTAAGCCTGCCAATTTGAGTTTTACCTCATTAACTTGATCGGTAGGAACCATAATGGCACCAGAACCCGCTTCAACTTTATACTTAATACCCTGAGTATTAAGGATGGCAATCACTTCTGTAATATCACTTTCACCAATTTCTGAGAACAATCTTCCATACGAAGGTACTTGAGACCACATAACAATGGCAATACCAATCGCAACGCTAAGAGCCAACCCCAGCATTAATCCAAGTTGACGTCCCATCGTTAACTCAGATAAGCCTTTCATAGCGGGGTGAACATCACTCTTTGCTACTAAAGTCTGCTGTATGCCTGTTGTTGGCACTAAATCATTACTGTTTTGTTCGCTCATTTTTAATCACAATATTTAAGGTCTATCCTTTGACTAATTTTCCTAGAGCTGACCTATAACTCAAAAGAGTAATGTTTAGCTACATAGGCATATTCATAACATCTTTATAAGCTTCAACTAATTTGTTTCTAACTTGTAACGTCGCTTGAAAAGAAACACTAGATTTTTGTTGAGCCACCATAACATCCGTTAAGCTGACGTTTGCGGCCCCTGTTTCAAAGGCTGCCGCCATTTTTCCGGCGTGCTGTTCAGTGTTATTAACAGCTGCTATTGACCGTTGTAATAAAGCAGAGAAATCTGAATTGCCAGTAGGTGCCTGTATAGGGGCACTGGCTTGTAGAGACATTGCTCGCATTTGTGCTAGCACTTGATTTACATTCATATCACTCATCTGGATTCCTTGGTTTCCCTAAACTTTCCATAACTATAAGCATTATTAATGCCATATTTTGGCATTGTTCAATAAAACCTATCGAAACTATTATTTAAGCACCCCCCAACCCCATATAATCGCTTTTTAGACAAATGACTACTGTCAAAAATATGACCTACTGTACATGCGCAGCTCTCACAAAGGACGAATTTGAAAAAGTTTTCCTCCTAATAGTTACCAACGTAAGACCAGACAAAGCAATAGTGTAAGCTTTTTGCGTGACACAGGGCGTCACTGCCCACAGTTAAGCGAAAACAGTTTGTGTGGAGTGCAATAGCTTCAGCTCAGAGTTTTAAAACAGCTGAAGCTGTTTTACTCCAAGCCCATAGATTAATTAAGTTAATGCAGTTATGTAGAGTGGCTCAGCTGCACGCACCCATCGTTGATACCGGATGCGCGTTACTTATTTACTTATCTGGCCTATTGCTTTATTTTTGAACATCTATTTTGCGTAATTTCTCTACTAATGTGGTACGCCTCATATTCAAGCGCTTTGCAGCATGAGCAACAACACCATTACACTCTTGCAAGGCTTGACGTATTAAATCGCCTTCCATCATCGTTAAGTATTCCTTTAAATCTAGACCCTGCTCAGGTAACTGAGCTAAGCCAGTAGATATTGACACCATAGCATCATTAATCAGCGAGTCATTAGAGACATCAACACTGTCAATATCAAAAATATTTGTCGCCATTTCTATGTTATCGGGTAACTTATAGTCTTTGAATTTTTCAGGTAGATTCATTACGTCAACATAACCATTAGGATAAAGTATACTCATTCTCTCAATTAAATTAGCCAACTCCCTAACATTACCTGGCCAATCATGTTGCATGAGAACAGCCAATGACGCCTTAGTAAACTTTACACCACAACGATTATTTGCCTCCAAACAAGCTGCGATTTCATGAACTAACAAAGGTATATCTTCAGTTCTATCTCTTAAAGGAGGTACTTCAATAGGAAATACATTAAGTCGATAAAACAAATCTTCTCTAAACCGGCTCTCTTTAATCTCTTCTGCTAGATGTCTATGTGTAGCAGCAATAATCCTGACATCACAACAAATCGTTTTGTTACTACCTACACGCTCAAATGTACGCTCTTGCAAAACGCGTAATAACTTAACTTGCATAGCCATCGGCATATCACCGATTTCGTCCAGAAAAAGAGTCCCTCCTTCTGCCATTTCAAAACGTCCTTGTCTAGTGCTTAATGCTCCCGTAAAGGCACCTTTTTCATGTCCAAATAATTCACTCTCTAGTAACTCACTTGGAATAGCACCGCAATTAATAGGCACAAATAATTTTGATTGCCGCAAAGAAGCGTCATGCAGAGCTCTAGCAATAAGTTCTTTGCCGGTTCCTGATTCACCTAAAATTAAAACCGTCGCATCTGATTCAGCAACTTGAACAATAGCTTGTCGAATATTAATAATAAGCTGGCTATTGCCCTTTAATCGATCCAGCGCGTAGAAACGGCGATCATAGCCGCGACGATCTATAGCACTACGTTGAACAGCGAGGGATTGACGCGTATTTTTAGACGCATAATAAAAGGAGTCCATCTTGGTGACTATCGGCTTTAACTCAGCATAGGTAAAAGGCCACTCCAAGACTTGAAAACTATCTTTATGAAGAGAATCTTTGATTCTCGTCTCATTTATGATGAGCTGACATTGGCTATTTTTATCACTGCCTTTGTCAACAACAAGAATAATGGCAATATTGCCGGCAGCATTATTAACAATATCAGTAATAATCTTGTCTTTTTGATTAAGTCCCTGACCTAAAAAAATACCGAAGAACTGATCTAGTTTTCCGACTAAATTCTCATAACTTGATGAATCTGCGGTTTCTACTCGATACTCCATAAAACGAAGGATAGCTTCCAGTTGTAAAGAGCTTGTTTTGTTATCATCAACGATTAAGATGCACGGCAACGCCATATTGTTACTCATTACTAAAATACTGGTTAGATCAATCTGACAACTGATTATGGGGTTATAGTTAATGCATGCTTTTCTAAGCGCTTTTTTTTCTTGTCAAAACAAGTGGATCTTTATCAATAAAGGTCTGTTAAGTACATTTCAATGCTTAAAGTTAATCTGTGAGTAAGCCCATTATATTGTAAGCCCTCATTGACTCTGACACGTAGTTAAATTGATTGATAATTTACCAACCCCTTAATTAAAAGTCCGTTTTGACAACGTGTCATCGGTCTTAATGTACATAGTATTCAACACTAGAAGGCTGTTCGGAAATAGAAACCGTAGCGAGGAATCCAGCCTAGTGGATTTTCTATTCTTGGACAGTTTCCTAGGCATAGACACTCAACAAGCCTTTATTAACAACGATGCGGTTAGCTGCTGCCTCTTCACTAAGTCCAGTAGCAACACCCTCTGTTCCTTGCTCTTGACGTTCTGGTGTTCTTGAAAAAGATTGGTAAGGTGATTGTGATTGACCTTGATCTGACGTGGTACTTTGTGAAATAGTAACATTCGTTAAATTGAGTTGCTGAGTACCTAACATTTCACGTAACTTTGGAATAGACGCCTCAAGAGCCTCTTTAACCGCAGCATGTTGTGCGGTAAATTCTACAGATGCCTGATCTTGAGTAAGATCGATACGGACAGATATCGGACCAAGATGCTCAGGGTTCATTTTAATCTCTGCTGTAGAAAGTTCTTTGCTATTCATCCATATAATTTGATTGCCTAAATCTTTACTCCATTCAGGATGCGTTAACGGTTTCGTCAGCACTGGACTCTCAATTTTATTAGTGATAACGGGCTGTTGCGCTCCAGCTATATCCCTAGAAACACCCGTTGCTAGTTGACCAGCATCTGACGTTGTTAGCAAATCTTTAATTGCCTGTGTTTTTTCAGAGCTTAATAGAGTGTCAAAGGATGGTAAATCAGATGCCTGTCCACTTTGAGCGGACTGATTAGGAGCTGCTTCTTTCTGTAGAGAATCACTAGCAACAACAGCTAAATCACTTGGAGGCATAGGCGCGGTATTATTTTGTGTCTCCGTTAACATTGTTGATGTTTTATCAGACGGGATATTAATCACTACTGGAGCATTTATAGTCATGACTGCACTCATGTTTTGTGCAATAGCCGTGGCATCAGGCATAATATCCGACATAGTGGGTATTGGCGCATCGTTTAACGTCGATGACGCAGTTGCTTTATCAGCTGGGATACTCATAGTGACCTGAGCGTTAGTTGTGATGACTGTACTCATGTTTTGTGCAACAGCTATGGCATCAGGCATAGTATTCGACGTGATTGGTTTTGACGCATCTTTTAACGTCGATGCTGCAACTGCTTTATCAGACTGGGCGCTGGTAGTAGCTTGAACATTAGCGGCCATCACCTCAGACATAGTATTTGACGTAATTGGTTTTGACGCATCTTTTAACGTCGATACTGCAACTGCTTTATCAGACTGGGCGCTGGTAGTAGCTTGAACATTAGCGGCCATCACCTCAGGCATAGTATTCGACGTGATTGGTTTTGACGCATCTTTTAACGTCGATGCTGCAACTGTTTTATCAGATTGGGTGCTGGTGGTAGCTTGAACATTAGCGGCCATCACCTCAGGCATAGTATTCGACGTGATTGGTTTTGACGCATCTTTTAACGTCGATGCTGCAACTACTTTATCAGACTGGGCGCTGGTAGTGGCTTGAGCATGAGTCTCCATCGCTGCACTCATATTTTGTGCAATAGTGATAGCGTCAGGTGCGCTACTGACTAACGCTGATTTCTCTCCAGCAGTTAAGGCCTGTAATTTAGATTGAAGATCCAGATTCTTACCAGCGACAAGTGCTGTGTTTTGTTGATAGCTTGTCGACGCTTTGTTAATCAACAGCTTAGAAAAAATGTCCTCGCCACTTTTACTTTGCGACACGCCATCTATATTTTTCGCTGTATCATTAGGCAAAGATGGGGAGGTACTTTTTACTGATTGAGGTGAGCTTGTCTCTGGGCTGGTCTTATTTAACAAATCCACTTGCCCAGCTAATCTAGTAGAGAACGAATCAGGAGCTGCGCCATTTTCAGGTAAAGAAGTCTCCCCTCCTTTAGAAGACCCATTCACTGACGACGATAAACTCACACCTTCAATATTCATAATTAACTCTCTTTTCTGCCTGATTTAAGGTACATATTCCATTTAACCTAAAAGGTACTACCGATCATGTGAATGCTTATTGTTTTATATTAAATATATAACCCCGTCAATATTTTTAGTGAAACATTGATCTAACTCTTGTTATGCTAGTACCAGATATTTGATAGTCCTTACCAACTATCAACTAATGAAGACACAAACAAAAACCCGGCTTTAAGCTACTGGATTAAATAGCTATTTTTTTACTTTATTTGTAACGCGACAACATATGAGTGACTTACTTTTACAGGAAGAAATTGACGCTCTGCTAAGAGGTGTTGATGACGGTGATTTTGAAATAGGGGCAGATGACTTCCACGATAAAGGTATCGCTAAAGATTACGACTTTAGTAGTCAAGACAGAATTGTCCGTCGGCGTATTCCAACACTTGAGATGATTAATGAACGCTTCTCTAAATATTTACGCGCCTCCTTATTCAAGTTTCTACATCGTTCGCCAGAAATATTTTTATCAGGCATACAAATTAAGAAGTTCGGTGAATACACCGATGGTCTAAGAATCCCTATCAATTTAAATATTATTCGCTTTTCTCCGTTAAGAGGCCGAGCCCTAATAGTCATAGAGCCTAATTTGATTTTTACAACGGTCGATAATTTTTTTGGTGGTGGAATCCACGCCTATAAAAGTAATCCAGAAACAAGAGAATTCACACTAACTGAAATGCGCGTCATTCAAATTCTTATCGATATGATTTTTAGCAATCTTAAAGAGGCTTGGGAACCTATTATGGAGCTCAACTTTGAATACCTCAGCTCAGAAATAAATCCAAGTTTTGCTAGTATTGCCGGAACTGAAGAAATTGTCATGATTTCTTCTGTTAATATTCTACTAGAAGGCGGTTCAGGCAACATAGATATTGTCATGCCCTACTCTATGGTTGAACCTATCAGAGCTTTATTGGTGACTATTGACGATGACAGTCATCAACATGATCTTCAATGGAGAATTGCCTTACGTAACGTAGTGTTAGACGCAGGAGTCGACATAAATAGTATTCTTGTTGAGAAAACGCTGTCCATAAAAAAAGTATTGCAGTTAAAAGTAGGTGATGTTATACCAGTTGACCTACCAAAAACAGTGCAAATTATGGCAGAAGGAATCCCTATTTTTTCAGGTAAGGCTTGCTCATCTGAAGGTTATTATGCAGTACAGATCATTGATCAGTTAAAACAAAACCATATGAAATCATAGCAACGGCTTATGGTTTAACTATAACGAAATGTAGGATTAAAAAATGAGCGAAGAACCTATTGTAAATATTGATGAAATTAAAGCGACAGCCTTTGAAGATATTGATATAACTAATGAGCAGTCATCGTCATCAGAATCATTAAATGACGAACTTAACTTAGATGTTATTTTAGATGTACCCGTGACGCTTTCTATGGAAATTGGTCGAACACAAATTAATATCAGAAACCTTTTACAGCTAAATCAAGGATCTGTTGTTGAACTTGACCGTTTTGCTGGAGAACCTTTAGATATTTTAGTCAATGGCACCCTAATTGCTCACGGTGAAGTTGTTGTTATTAATGATAAATTTGGCATTCGTTTAACTGATGTCATCAGTCTATCTGAACGCGTTAAAAGACTTACCTAATGCAAACTCACATAAAACAGCGCTGGCTTAGTCTTATATTTTTATACCTATCGTTTAACACCGGAATCTCTGAGGCTGATGTTCAAAAACAAACGGCAAAAACTATTACATCTACCGATATTAGCGTATGGGGCATCGGCTTAGTCATCGTCTTAAGTATTTTTTTTGTTTGTGTTTGGGCATTACGTAAACTAAACGCCTCGACTGCAAATAACGCAGAAAAAATGCGTGTTGTTGGAGGTATTCCCTTAGGATTACGTGAAAAAGTTATCTTACTACAAGTAGGTAAGAAACAACTTATTCTTGGCATAACACCTGGGCGCATTGAAACTTTACACGTTTTAGAGGGCGATGATTGCCTTATTAAAGAACCCACAATGACAACAGAAACAGCCAACAGTTTTGCGCAAAAATTACTACAGGCAATAAGCGCTAGGTCTGAATATAATCGAAACGAGCCATCCTAATGCGAAGTCGACTTTTATTTTGGCTAATTATCATTATCGCCGCCTTTTTCTTTTTTGAGATACCGGCATACGCAGCCGCAGGAATTGATGCCGTAACAGTAACGACTAACAAACAAGGAGCTCAAACCTATAGTGTTACTCTACAGATACTAGGTCTCATGACTTTATTGACAGTTCTGCCGGCACTATTACTGACCATGACTTCCTTTACCCGCATCATGATCGTTTTAAGTTTACTCAGACAAGCACTAGGAACAGGCCAAGCACCTAGTAATCAAGTACTATTAGGCTTATCGCTATTTTTAACTATATTTATCATGACACCAGTATTCGAAAAAGTTAATACCGAAGCGATTCAACCTTATATGGAAGAAAAAATTGATGCACCTACCGCATTAATAAAGGCTTCTGAGCCCTTCCGTGAGTTTATGCAAAAACAAACGCGTGAATCTGATTTACAACTCTTTATCAGAATCTCAGGAAATCCAGATTTACAATCTGCCGAAGACGTTCCCTTTTCATTGCTATTATCAGCTTATGTCACCAGCGAATTAAAAACAGCATTTCAAATAGGCTTCTTAATTTTCTTGCCCTTTATGATTATTGACCTTGTTGTTGCCAGTGTACTGATGTCTATGGGGATGATGATGTTGTCTCCAATGATAATATCCCTGCCTTTTAAAATAATGCTATTTGTTTTAGCCGATGGATGGTCTTTAATTATGGAAATGTTAGCAGCTAGTTTTTATGTTAGTTAGAGAGACGTCAAAATCATGACACCAGAAATCATTTACAGGGTCAGTCAAGATGCAATGATCGTTGCCATCAAGCTGACAACCCCAGTATTGCTACCTTCCTTAGCAATAGGCTTAATTATTGCTATGTTTCAAGCAGCTACACAGATTAATGAATCAACATTGACATTTGTACCTAAGTTAATAGTGATCGGACTAGTGCTATTAATTATGGGACCGTGGATGTTGCAATTATTTCTCGATTACTTTCAGACCTTAATAAGAGATATACCGACATTAATTGGCTAATCTGTGAATTTTACTGAAACTCAAATACTCGGGTACGTTGCGGCATTTGTCTGGCCATTACTACGCATCAGTGCCATGTTTGTTGCCATGCCACTTTTTAGTATTCAAGCAGTACCCGCTCGAATTAGACTACTGTTTTCCTTAGCAATCACCTTTGCGATGATACCCGTGCTACCGCCTTTTCAAGCGATTGAAATATTTAGCTACGAAGGCATGATGGTCAGTGTTGCACAAATATTTATAGGTTTATCCATAGGCTTAATTATGCAGATGGTTTTTTCTATTGTTCTTTTTGCAGGAGAAAGTATTGCCGCAAGTATGGGACTCGGCTTTGCCGCCATGGTCGATCCGCAAAGTGGGCAGCAAGCACCAGTTATTGGGCAACTTTATACGATTACCAGCACTTTACTTTTTCTCAGCTTAAATGGTCACTTACTATTAATACAAATGCTACTCGATAGCTTTACCAGCTTGCCTATTGACATAAACGGACTCGTTAAAGCAGATATTTGGACCATTATTACATGGAGTAGTCGTATGTTTTCTGGGGGGTTATTGCTTGCAATGCCGGTTATTATTAGCCTACTACTGGTTAATATTAGTTTTGGCGTTGCAGCTAGGGCAGCACCACAATTGAATATTTTTTCAGTCGGTTTTCCCATCACGTTAATACTCGGAATGGTATTGATTTGGATCACATTACCGGATGCATTAAATCAATTTTCCGGCATATTAACAGACTCTTATAACTTGATAGGGCAATTAGTAAAACTATAAGAATAGTCTGTGTTTTTTATAACTATCATCCACTAAAATATGTCTGAAGATTCCGATCAAGAAAAAACCGAAGAACCGACCAGTAAGCGTCTCGACGACGCCCAGAAAAAAGGTCAAATTGCTAGGTCTAAGGAATTAAACACCTTTGTCATGCTCATTACTAGCGCGACCTTATTTCTTATAATGGGAGGCCAGATAGGTCATGGTTTAATAACCATCA
>CAIVYW010000201.1 GCA_903910205.1 uncultured Methylococcaceae bacterium
ATCAAGTTAGCTTCATATCGCTAAGATTTGATTGATGTAACCTAACATTGCCATCCATGGCAACTGGATCCCGGCAATCCCTGCCGGGATGACGGTTTGTGTAGATAGTGCGGCCTTCATGGGATGTTCGCCGTATGCATCGAAATTATTTATCTGAAAATCTATAGCGCGATTACTGTGACTCTTGCCGTATGTTTTTAAGGATTTCTTCTAACGGCACTAAATTCATAGAAATTCTGAACAATACTTCGTTATTTTGTAACAAGCCGTAACATTGATACGTTCTGAGTTTAATATGGGTATAGTTCAATGTGCGCTCTGAAGACTCTGGTAGCTGTTTAACAAGGATATGCAGGCAATCGTTGTTCTTAAGGGTGTTTAAATGCTGGCGATCTACTGAAATTTCATGTGAAGTGTAGACCATGGGGTTGAGTTTAAAATCATGGTTTTCTAATTGTGCCTTCTCTAATAAAGCGCCAGAACTTAAGCTGCAAGGGAATATTTCAGGATAATGGGCAATATGAGCCAGTTCATCAAAGTAATCCGATTGTTCTGCTAACGATCCCGATAAAAAGTTTTTCACCGAACCATTATTCATGTATTTGCGTTTTAAGAAATAGTCAGTGCCAGGAATAGTGCTACAGTCAGGTAGTTCGTTAAGATCGGGTAAATCATGCAGCGGCGTATCACTTAAAAATAAAGGTTCTTGAGTTTCTTTCTTAAAACCTAGTAATACGACTTTGCCTTCTGATTTTAAGGCAATACGATTACCGATGGTTAGGTTGGGGATGGTGTTGATGAGGGTTTTTTTAATTTCAAGATAGATAGGCATCCTAGGGCGGACTGCATTGACAAAGGTAATTTGGTAGTTACTAAAGCGCAGATTGTTTTCGGCAATGACTTTATCTTCATGATGCGCTTCTCGGTATAGGCGCAGTTGATATTCAATTAAGGTATTGAGTTGATAACCTAAAACAATAGGGCCTTTAAAGGGGTTATGAGTAATCTGTAACCATTTGTGTTTGTCGTGAAATAAATTAAAATCATCGGACGCATTACGCGCGACTTCTATATGTATTTGTTCAAAGGTAAAGGCTTGGGTATGCATAATGATAGCAGCACGTTTTAGAGTTAGGTCAACATAGCCTAGAAGAAGTGTAGGCGCAATCATAAACGCTGCGTTAAGCTATAGCCAGCAGATAACGAATTAAATCAGCCATAACGGTCAGCAATTTTAAACGGAGCAGTGTATGAAAGGTATTATTTTAGCAGGTGGTAGCGGTACTCGACTTTATCCGATTACCAAGGGCGTCAGTAAGCAGTTAACACCGATTTATGATAAACCCATGATCTATTATCCGTTGTCAGTATTAATGCTAGCGGGTATTACCGACATATTAATTATTTCAACGCCTAACGATTTACCTCGATTTGAAGAATTGTTGGGGGATGGTTCTGATATAGGCTTGTCATTTAGCTATAAGGTGCAGCCCTCGCCTGATGGTCTGGCTCAGGCTTTTATATTAGGTGAAGATTTTATTGGTACGGATGATGTCTGTATGGTGCTAGGTGATAATATTTTTTATGGACATGGCTTAGTTGAAATGCTGGCTGAATCAGTGATTAATGTGACTGAGCATAAAAAAGCCACGGTATTTGGTTATCATGTTAAAAATCCTGATCAGTATGGTGTGGCTGAGTTTGATAGTTTAGGTAATGTATTGAGTCTTGAAGAAAAACCGACTACCCCTAAAAGCAATT
Organism: uncultured Methylococcaceae bacterium; assembly: GCA_903910205.1. Classification (GTDB taxonomy): domain Bacteria; phylum Pseudomonadota; class Gammaproteobacteria; order Methylococcales; family Methylomonadaceae; genus Methylobacter_C. The sequence goes on from CAIVYW010000201.1 coordinate 1,762, forward strand.
ATGCCGTAGTCGGTTTGTATTTTTATCCAAACAATGTGATTGAGATAGCCAAAAGCATCAAGCCGTCGCATCGAGGCGAGTTAGAAATTACCACGGTTAATCAAACCTATCTGGAGCAAGGTGATTTAAAAGTAAAGCTCATGGGGCGAGGCTTTGCGTGGTTAGATACTGGCACGCATGAGTCTTTATTAGAGGCTTCTAACTTTATTCAGACCATAGAAAACAGACAGGGACTTAAGGTTGCTTGTATTGAAGAAATCGCTTATGAAATGGGCTATATTTCCAATGCTCAATTAATTGAATTAGCAAAGCCTTTGTTAAAAAACCAATACGGCCAGTATTTAATGCGTAGAGCTAAAGAAGGAGCAGAAGCCTGATGCAATTTATACCAACAGCGATACCTGAAGTCATCATTATTGAACCTAAGGTGTTTGGTGATGAGCGAGGTTATTTTGTAGAAACCTTTCGCCAAGACCAGCTCGATGAGTTTCTAGGTTTTAAAGTGGATTTTATTCAGGATAATGAATCCAAGTCTAGTTATGGTGTCTTGAGAGGCTTGCATTATCAATTAGCGCCAGCCGCTCAAACCAAGTTAGTGCGCGTTATTAAAGGTAAGGTGCTCGATGTTGCCGTCGATATTAGAGTAGGCAGTCCTACCTTTGGGCGACATGTCAGCGCTGAGTTATCTGAGCAAAATAAACGTCAGATGTTGGTGCCCCGAGGTTTTGCTCATGGTTTTGTCGTGTTAGAAGATGACACGGTGTTTGCTTATAAAGTCGATCATTATTACTCGCCTGAGCATGATAGAGGCTTGGCTTTTGATGATAAAGTCTTGGCTATCGATTGGCAGGTAGCGCCACAGCGATTACAGCTTTCTGTTAAAGATACCCAGCAGCCCAGTTTGGATGACGCTGAGTTATTTGGCTATGGGCAATCTCTTTATGTCTAAGCAAATCTTGGTTACTGGTGCTAATGGACAATTAGGTAGTGAATTAGGTGAGTTGAGTCGTTATTTTACTAATTATGACTTTACTTTTATAACTCGGCATGACTTAGATTTGAGTGATGCCTTAGCCATCAACGTCTGGTTTGAAAATAAAACTTTTGATGTCATTATTAACTGCGCGGCTTATACGGCGGTTGATAAAGCAGAAATCGAGGCTGATTTAGCCTTTGCCATTAATGCTACGGCGGTGCAAACTTTAGCGCAGCTTGCTAAATTGCACGGTATTTCAATGCTGCATATTTCTACCGATTATGTCTTTGCTGGGGATAGTTGCAAGCCTTATCAAGAGACCGATGCGACCTGTCCACAAGGTGTTTATGGTCAGTCTAAATTAGAGGGGGAGTTGGCTATGCGAGCTATTAACCCAGATCGCTCCGTGATTATACGTACGTCTTGGGTCTATTCTCGTTTTGGTAATAACTTTGTTAAGACGATGGTGCGTTTAGGTAAAGAACGAAAGGAATTGAGTGTTATTTATGATCAAATCGGTACGCCAACCTCGGCTAAAGATTTAGCAATGCTACTACTTATTATTATTGATAGCCCTCAATTGCAGAGTCAAAGCGGAACTGAAATTTACCATTACAGTAATGAAGGTGTCTGCAGTTGGTATGATTTTGCATTAGCAATCTTTAAGTCGTCACCTATAAGATGTAAAGTAAAGCCTATAGAAACTAAAGATTATCCTACCCCTGCAAAGCGACCTCATTACAGCTTATTGAATAAAGCTAAAATTAAAAACACCTTTGATCTGACTATTCCTTATTGGAGAGATAGTTTGCTTCAATGTCTAAAATACATAAAACACTCAAAAGGAAAGTCTTTATGAAAGCAGTTTTAGTGACTGGATGTGCCGGTTTTATTGGCAGTAATTTTGTGCCTTATTTCTTGGAAGAATATCCTGAAACGAAAATTATTAATCTTGATTTACTCACCTATGCGGGTAATTTGGCTAATCTTAAAGAGGTAGAAGATACTGAGCGCTATACTTTTATCGAAGGTGATATTTGTGATCGGGTTTTGCTAGAACAGTTATTTGCTGAGCATGATATTCGTGGCGTTATTCATTTTGCGGCTGAAAGTCATGTTGATAACTCGATTAAAAATCCGGGTGTATTTGTGCAGACTAATGTCAATGGTACCTTTACCTTGATTGATGTGGCTTATAAATATTGGATGGATAAGCCCTTTGTGTTTAAGTCGGGCTATGACAGTTGTCGCTTTCATCATATTTCTACCGATGAGGTTTATGGCACTTTAGGTGAAACCGGTTTATTTACCGAAGCGACACCCTATGCGCCTAACTCACCTTACTCTGCCAGTAAGGCCGGTAGCGATATGATAGTCCGTAGTTATTTTCATACCTATGGCATGAATACGGTGATTACCAACTGCTCTAATAATTATGGTCCTAAACAACATAATGAAAAGCTGATTCCGACCATCATTCGTAAAGCGATTAAGGGCGAAGATATACCTATTTATGGTGATGGTAGCAATATACGTGACTGGCTGTATGTATTGGATCATTGCAAAGGTATCGCATTAGTTTACGAAACAGGATCAGTGGGTGAAGTTTATAATATTGGTGGCTGTAATGAGCGTAACAATAATTATATTGCGGATAAAGTCTGTGAAATTCTCGATGATTTACAGCCTAAAGTTGCAGGGAGCTACAAAGATCAGATTCGTTTCGTTGAAGATCGTGCAGGACATGATTTACGTTACGCCATTGATGCCACTAAAATTGAAACAATGTTAGGCTGGAAAGCCGATGAGAGTTTTGAAACAGGCATTGTTAAGACTATTGAATGGTATTTACAAGAATTAGGACTACCAAGGTAAGACGCCATAATACCCCCCCTATAGGATGCGCTTCACTATCGGGGGGGTATTTTTTGCGAGTTACCCAACTTAATACGGGACAGTTTAGCTTAATCTTTCGCCCTGAGCTTTTCGTCTGCGCTGAAACGTCTCGCTTAAGTTGGTAACCAGAATTAGCAACGACAGCATAATTATCTGTTGATCATTAATGGCTAGATCACATTTATTGATGAATTTAGACTTAATCAGTGCAGTTAAAACAAAAGCTTATGAGTGGTCTTTAACATGAAATAGACTAAACACTCTATATTTTGGTATGATTGACACGTTTTTAAATGCTTTGGCCCACCCTTTTAATTAATTATCACATCATCACACTGGAGTTATTCAATGCCAATTAAAGTTGCAATCAATGGTTATGGTCGTATTGGACGTAATATCGTTCGTGCATTATACGAATCAGGCCGCACCAATGAAATTCAAATCGTTGCAATCAATGATTTAGGTGATAGCAATACTAATGCTCACCTAACACAGTATGATTCAGTACATGGCAAATTCCCTTTTGACGTGACTGTTGACGGTGATTATATTTTGATCAACGGTGATAGAATCCGTGTTTTCTCAGAAAGAGATCCTTCAAAACTACCATGGGCTGAATTAGATATTGATGTTGTTCATGAATGTACTGGATTTTTTACCAGCAAAGCTAAAGCATCTGCTCATATTACAGCCGGCGCAAAAAAAGTAATTATTTCTGCACCAGGCGGCAATGATGTTGATGGTACTATCGTTTTTGGCGTAAACCACAACACCTTAAAAGCCTCTGATACCGTTATCTCAAATGCTTCATGCACTACTAACTGCTTGGCACCTATTGTTAAGCCTTTAAATGATGCTATCGGTATTGAAAGCGGCTTAATGACTACTATTCATTCTTATACCAATGATCAAGTATTGACTGACGTTTATCATGCTGACTTACGTCGTGCCCGTTCAGCTACACAATCAATGATTCCTGCCAATACCGGTGCAGCTGCTGCTGTAGGTTTAGTATTGCCTGAATTAGCGGGAAAATTAGATGGTTTCGCTATGCGTGTACCGACTATCAATGTTTCTGTGGTTGATTTAACGTTTACTGCGGCAAGGGATACCACCGTTGCAGAAATCAACGAAATCTTAACGGCTGCGTCTAATGGGGCTTTAAAAGGCATTTTAGATATCAACGAAAGACCACTGGTTTCTATCGATTTTAATCACAATCCAGCGTCTTCTATTTACGAAAAGTCATTGACTAAAGTATTAGGTGGTCGTTTGGTAAAAGTACTTTCTTGGTATGACAACGAATGGGGTTTCTCAAATCGTATGTTAGATACCACCATTGCTCTAGTTAATGCTAAATAACGGATCCCCTATCTAATGTTAAGAAGAACCAAAATTTTAGCCACATTGGGCCCTGCAACAGATAAGCCCGGTGTACTCGAAGGCTTATTCAAAGCGGGTATTGACGTTGTTCGAATGAACTTTTCTCACGGTTCTGCTCAAGATCATCTTGATAGAGCTGAGGCTGTACGTGCGATGAGTAAAAAAACAGGCAGACGTGTGGGTATATTGGCTGATTTACAAGGCCCTAAAATCCGTATTGCTCGATTTAAAGACACTAAAGTCTATTTAAATGAAGGTCAAGATTTTGCTTTAGACATTAACTTTGATCCTATGGCTGGTGATAATACTCAAGTCGGTATTACTTACGAACCCTTAGCCTTAGAAGTTAAGCCAGGTAGTCGATTATTGCTAGATGATGGTCGTATCGTATTAGACGTCGTTAATGTTGAAAACATGCGTGTTAATTGTACGGTAGCTGTCGGTGGTGATTTATCTAACAACAAAGGTATTAACCTGTTAGGTGGTGGCTTATCAGCGGCTGCGCTAACGGACAAAGATAAAGAAGATATTAAAACCATTGGTATCATGCAGTGTGATTATGTTGCGATATCTTTCCCTCGTTGCGCTGAAGACTTGAATGAAGCCCGTCGTTTATTGGTTGCTGAAGGTTGCTATGCCGGTATCGTTTCTAAGGTTGAACGCGCAGAAGCGATCGTACCTGAAGTAATGGATGAAATCATCTTGGCATCTGATGCGGTGATGGTAGCGCGTGGTGATTTAGGTGTTGAAATTGGTGATGCTAACTTACCCGCAGTACAAAAGCTGTTAATTAAGCGTACTCGTGAACTTAATCGTGTAGCGATTACTGCAACGCAAATGATGGAATCGATGATCGAAAACCCGATCCCTACTCGCGCCGAAGTATTTGATGTCGCCAATGCGATTTATGACGGTACTGATGTCATTATGTTGTCAGCTGAAACTGCCTCAGGAAAGCATCCTATTAGAGCTGTTGAAGCGATGCATCGTGTTTGTGTGGAAGCTGAAAAACAACGTAGTGTTCGTGAATCAGATCATCGTATTAATATTCAGTTTGAACGTGATGATGAAGCGATTGCAATGTCTGCGATGTATATGGCTAACCATACTAAAATCAAAGGCATAGTTTCTTTAACAGAGTCAGGTTCAACCGCTTTGTGGATGTCCAGAATCAGTTCGGCAATTCCTATTTTTGCGATGAGTTCACATGAGAGCACCTTGGGTAAAGTAACTTTATACCGTGGTGTTTTTCCTGTGTATTTTAAAATTGAATCGACTCAGGATCATGCTGAAGTTAATCGCAGTGTAGTCGCAGAACTTAGAAAATGGAATAAAGCCAAAGACGGCGATAAATACATTATTACTAAAGGTGATTTAAACGGTGTTAAAGGCGGCACTAATGGCTTGAAAGTGATAGTCATTGGTCAAGGCTTAACACCCTAGTTAATCTTCGTTCAGTTCAGTATTATAAATAAGCCTCGTTATTCGAGGCTTATTTGTTTTGAGGGAAACGGTTTATTTTACAAAACAACTTTTCTCAGCAGAAGCTTCTACCTCTTTAATGCGTTTTCTTAGGTCTTTAGATTGTGCAGGATCTCTGAATACAGCGCCAGCATCGCCGGTTTGACCTTTACTTAAATAAGTAAAGGTCTTTGCGGCTTCAAATTCAGCAAAAGTCATTTTTTCAGCGATCTTATCAATTTTACAGCCGCAAGCATATTGGCTGATATAGGTGAGGCCACCATGTTGAGCCACACAGTTAAGCACATATTCAACTCTATCACGAGTAGGATAGTCATTGACTATGGGCGCAGGTTCTGTGGTTACTATAGCTTCTGGCTTTTCTTCTAGTGTTGAACAGCCGCTTAACAGGGTGCAAAGTGACACGCTAATAACGATGAATAGATATTTTTTTTTCATGAGTAGAATGTAAGTTATAGGTTTAAGGATGAATGGCAGATATTTCAATATTAATCATTGTAATTTAAAACGGTGATTATTGTTCTCATGCTCTGTGAGTTAAGTAACCTGTATGTTTGGAGTAAAACAGCTTCAGCTGTTTTAAAAAGCTGAGCTGAAGCTATTGCACTCCAGCTAAGATGTTCTGGCTTAACTATATTGGAGCCGGTAGGATGGGCAAAGGCAAGGCCGTGCCCATCGAGCTTTTGTTGTGTTGATGGACACGCTGGCGCTTTGCCCATCCTCCACTATGTCTTGTCTTAAGTTGGTGGTCTGATTTTAACTTAAAATAGCGAGTTTCAATCGGTAACTTTAGCCAATTTACTATGTGCCATAGAATAACTAAAATACACAATCAAACCGATGACTAACCAAACGAGGAATCGCAACCAAGTAAGCGCAGGCAAAAAAGCCATCAGCGCCCCACAAGATAACATACCCAGAATGGGAAACAAGGGACTAAAGGGTGTAGTAAAGGGACGCGGCATAGTCGGTTGTGTAATGCGCAACACAATCACACCTAAGCAAACTAAAACAAAGGCTGCTAAGGTGCCAATATTAACCAGTTCAGCTAAATCACCTAGTGGCATAAAGCCTGCAATAAGCGCGATAATCAAACCACAAAGCACGATAACACGGATAGGTGTTTGGGTATTTGGGTTTAATTTACTAAAGAAAGGTGGCAATAATCCATCACGGGACATGGCAAAGATAATACGCGTTAATCCATAGTACAGTACTAACATGACGGTGGTCAGACCTGCAATGACCCCCGTCGATATCAGAGCCGATGCCCAGTTATAACCTAATAGCGTTAATGCATGCGCAACGGGTGACGACACATTGAGTTCAGTATAAGGCACGACTCCCGTCAATAATCCCGCAACAATGATGTAGACCAGGGTGCAAAAAGCCAGTGAGGTCACTATGCCAAAAGGCAGGTCGCGCTGGGGGTTTTGGGCTTCTTCAGCTGCGGTTGAGACGGCATCAAAGCCAACATAAGCAAAAAACACCAAGGAAGCGCCCGCTAAAACGCCAGTAGTTTTACCATCGGGTAAGGTTTGAAACCAACCAAAGGGCATAAAAGGATGCCAATTATCTGGATGCACATTGAATACAGCAATGCCTATAAAGATACTAATAGTGATTAATTTAACAATAACCATGGAGTTGTTGGCTTTGGCACTTTGTTTAACCCCCATAATTAATACCCCCATGAGTATTAAAATAATGGCGAAGGCGGGTAGGTTAATATAACCACCCAATTTGGGCGCTTTAGTTAGTACATCAGGTAAGCCCCAGCCTATTGCAGTAAGGGCATTATTAAAATACCCTGACCAGCCATTGGCGACAGCAGCTACAGAAATCCCGTATTCCAGTAGTAAATCCCAGCCGATAATAAAGGCAATTAATTCACCAAAGGCCGCATAGCTGTAACCATAGGCACTACCACAGCCCCCTACAGAAGAAGCTAGTTCTGCATAGGAGAGTGCAGCAAAGGCGCAGGCAACGCCTGCAATAACAAACGATAGAATAACAGCAGGGCCTGATTGTGTCGCAGCCGCGATGCCCGTTAACACAAAAATTCCGGTGCCAATAATAGCGCCTACCCCCAGAAAAGCCAGATCCCATGCTGACAAACAACGATTGAGACCTTTGCTATGTATATCATGAACGGCGATTTGTTTAGTACGAAAAATTTGCAGTGACATGATAATTAACTCTTGTATAGTCTTGTAAGGTGGATAAGCATAGCGCATCCACCTATTATTGTCGCGACTGCCTTGCATATAAATGCGACTAGCGTTACTCACAACGCTCCGCGTGGAAACGATGTACTATTTACACTGTCCCGCCTTAAGTTGGTAGCCTATAACGCTAATTCCCACACTTTTAACAGCCATAGTGTTTTACAAAATAGTGAAATACACGGGCTCATGATAAAATGCCGCTATTTAAAAGTGCTCTGCCATTTTTTTGTTTAGTGTTAGCTTTATTTAGTCGTTGAGAATTTATAGTAATGAAAATTTGTACCCTCTTAGTTAGTTCATTGTTGTTGACTATGGTTGTTGGCAATAGTTATGCCACCACTTATTCCTTGCCTCATCTTAAAGGCGATAGGGTGGTCGCATCCTCTACCGGAGAGACCGTTACTATAACGGTTGATCAAGATCAAACCTTACTGGATATAGCCAAACGCTTTAATCTGGGTCAAACTGAAATTGTAACCATAAACCCTAATCTTGATCGTTGGCTAATAAAAAAAGGTACGGTGGTACGTTTACCGAATAGACGTATATTGCCGGATTCACCCCATGAAGGTATCACCTTAAATGTTGCAGAATACCGTATGTATTATTACCCAGCAGATCAACCGGGTACGGTAAGATCATATGCTCATGGGGTGGGACGACAAGATTGGAAAACGCCCTTAGGTAAAACCAGCATTATTAAAAAAGTAAAAGATCCAGCTTGGCATCCACCCGAATCAATTCGACGTGAACACGCTGCGAATGGCGATCCCTTACCAGAAATAGTACCGCCAGGCCCTCATAATCCCTTAGGTGCCTATGCGCTGTACCTTAATTTGCCTGGTGACTATCGAATACATGGAACCGATATCGATAAAATATTTGGTATCGGTATGCAGATTACGCATGGGTGCGTGCGTATGTATCCTGAAGATATTGGCGCTTTATATCAGTCAGTTTCGGTAGGTACTTCTGTTTATATCGTTAAACAACCCGTTAAAGTGGCTTGGTTAAATAACGTCTTGTATGTAGAGGCGCATCCTGATTTGGAAGGTGAAGAAAAGACCCCAGATGAACGTTATGCGATTGCCTTATCTCTTATTAAAAAAGAAAACAATCAAGTGCTCCCAGATTTTGATCAAGTCGTTTTAAATAAAGTACTTAAAGATTTAGATGGTACTCCTACACCTATTTACGAAAGATTACCACCGTTAGATGGTGAAGTAGTAGAGCCCGTAGTTAAAGCCGCACCTGTTGCTAAAGCTGTGGCTATTTCTAGTGCCGCAAGTAAAAAACCGATCACCGCTAAAGTCATTAAAGCAAAATCTACAGAGCTTGCTGCGACTGTCAAAAAAACTAAATCAGCAGTAGTGCCAGTGGCTAATAATGCTAAGAAGATACCCGCGAAAGAGCCTGCCAAGGCCAATAAAAGTAAGAAGCTGCCGACTGAAACAGCCAGTAATAGCGACTCTACCGGCTCATCTGGTGGTTATTATCATGGCAATTAACATTAAGCGACCTTAGGAATTAGCACGAAATAATGTAGTCAAGTAACATCCAGTTCCCCCCTTTGTAGAGGCATAGGTCTCTATACAAGTTTTATTTATCGGTCCCAAACAGGAACGACAACATTGTGGTGATGGCCGGGGGCGTATTGCATACGCCCCTACGGTCGCAGGACGATGAAATATAACCCAACTCCAGTCCTCTCCCTTCCTAAATGACGCCACATTTACTTGTGTAGATACCTATGATGCAGAGGGGGGTGGTCAAAATTATAATTGCCGAAGTATGTCTTTAGTTGCCTAGCCTCGATCTCGATGCAGCAAAGGTCGAATTGAGGGTTTACGGAGTTCTTATTTCCTCGCAGCACTACCTTACATCAATGCTACTTGTTTGCTCGGATCCATATCGGATTGTATTGTCTTAGTAGTCGCTGTACTCTAGCTCATATCGGGTCGTATTGTCTTAGTAGTCACTGTACTCTAGCTCATATCGGGTCGTATTGTCTTAGTAGTCACCGTACTCGGGCCCATATCGGGTCGTATTGTCTTAGTAGTCACCGTACTCGGGCTCATATCGGGTCAGTTTTGCACCTTATTGCCTCAGTTGTACGAAAAACACAGCGACTAGGAAGACAATGTGCCGGTGTAGCAAACAAAGTTGCCGCTACAGTCGCGCATTAAGGCTGGCTAGAGCGAAAAGTTGACCAGCTAAGTGATCAAAGTGGCTAGCTGGCACATCAAACACAATCACTACGAATAGTGTGCGCAACAAAGGCCAAAGAACTAAGCTTATCAGTAGGTTTAGTACATATTGATCCCCCTCTTCCTTTGAAAAAAGGGGGTATTGATTATGCTCAAGTTATTTCGTGCTCGTTCCTAGGCATTGCAACGTATAATAAACCGATACTACGACTAGAGTGCTAAATCTCATGTGTAAAATAAATCCTCGCGTTGATTTTGCTTTTAAAAAACTCTTTGGCAGTGAAGAGAACAAAGACCTATTGATGTCACTGATTAATGCCATCGTTTCTAGCGATGAACAAGTGGTAGAAGTCGAGCTTAAAAACCCTTATAACCTAGCTGCCTACCAAGCCGGTAAAATGTCCATACTCGACATTAAAGCCAAGGCTGAAAACGGTCGATGGTTTAATGTCGAAATGCAAATCAGTGAAGATTACAACTTTGATAAACGCGCTATTTATTACTGGGCCAAATTAGTTACCGAGCAGTTGTCCGAAGGCCGCATGTTTAATGAGCTGAAAAAAACCATCAGCATTAATATTCTCGATTTCAACTTTATACCTGCTAATACTGAGGTGCATAACTGCTATAAAATTATCAATACCGCTACCGGTAAAGATGACAAATTGCATGATATTTTTGAGTTGCACTATGTAGAACTTAGAAAGTTTAGTAAATCCACCGAACAAATCACTACCGCGCTCGATCGTTGGAGCACATTTTTAACCAAAGCCGACAAGTTAGACAAATACGCTATTCCCGCAGAACTCGCCTCAGATCAAGCCATCGTTAAAGCCATAGCGGCTGTGGATAGAATGTTTGATGAAGACGAGCGCTTAATTTATGAGGTGCGTATGCAATCGTTAGCCGATGTCGAAAGCAAGATCGCTTCGGCTGAAGAAAAAGGCATAGAAAAGGGTTTGGAACAAGGTTTAGAACAAGGTTTAGAGCAAGGTTTAGAGCAAGGTTTAGAACAAGGTTTGGAGCAAGGTATCAATTTGGCTACCAAAAATATTGCCTTGAATTTAGCGAAAGTCGGCACACCGTTAGCGGTTATTGCCGAAGCAACGGGTTTATCAGAAGCTACCTTAAATCAATTATTTCATGAGTAGTAACCCGCTGGACTTAATAAAAGATCTTGAAGTTCGCGAGGTAGAGGCCGGACTACTGCGAGCAGCAAAACAAGCACGTGCTTATGCTGCACAAACACATACAGCCATCGTCGTAGTCCGTAATGGGCCAATAATTAAGGAGTCGTTCCCTGTGCATGATGAAATAAAAGCTTCAAGATTGCTTAAGCTTCTGTGGTCGAGCAACATCTTTTCATTAGCCTATATTTTGATGTATGTGAATTTAGGCATAAATACCTTGCCGCACTTTTGTCAGGTTAAGATACTACAGGTATAGAGCCCTTAAGATAATCCGAGTTATTTATGAAATTGATTAATGTAGAACCTAAAGATAACTATATTCTGCGCATATTTTTAGATGATGATTCGATAGTAGACTTTGATGTTAAGGCCGAGCTGGAGCGTATCCCTAGTTACAAACCGCTTTATGAATATGCATTATTTAAAACGGTAAAGTTTAAAAATAAACGCATCTATTGGAGCGATCAGTTTGATTTTCATTTGGATCAAATTTTAGAACGTGGACATCTTGTGGCGAGTCCTAAAGCAAGTGTTTTATAAGCCAGTACGATAAGATACGTATAAGTGAAAAGGCACGAAGCCTATCGTTCACGATTGATGCGCTCCTAAGGTCGGAACCTATAATGAGTTATAATCTCATGTAATATCCGGCATAAACAGCCTGTCCAAGCTAGCAACAACTTAGTCCCTACCAAAATAATAATGAACTCTTTTTTTCAAAGAACAGTAGCGGCCTTGTTGCCTACTGCTGTTAACTATGCACCTGAAGCCAAAGAAGCCAAAGCCGTGGCGCATCAATGGCTACATGCACTGGCTTATGACTTTACGCCCTTTGCCGAATATTTCTTGAACATAACGGAGTAAATAATGACTATTATTACCTTAGATGACGCCTTAATTAACGAAGTGATTATTGTTAGTCATTATCATAATGCTCAAGAAGCTATCGTTAAAATATTAACCGACTATATACAGCAACATAAAAATCAAGCCAATATTGCTGAGTTACTGGCAATGCCAGATAGTGCTGATATTGATTTTGATCCGCCCCGCTTAGAGTCAACTATGTTTCA